>JALUMZ010000317.1 GCA_027055635.1 Campylobacteraceae bacterium | reverse complement strand
AAAGAGCATTATAAAATTTATCGAAGATGAGAAAAGTTATCAATTTTTTAAAGAAATTGGAGTTGATTATATACAAGGATATATAGTTGGAAAACCAAAAAATATAACGGAGAAGATATGAGATATGGTGAAAAAGAGATAAAAGAGTTTGATATAGACAGAGATTTAGAGCTTTGGCCAAATAAGCATCAAAAAAATTATATTATAAAGATAGAGTTACCGGAGTTTATGTGCCTTTGTCCTAGGAGTGGATATCCTGATTTTGCAGTTATACATGTAGAATATATGCCAGATAAATTAGTAGTGGAATTAAAAGCGATAAAACTCTATATAAATAGCTTTATGTATAGAAATATATCTCACGAAGATAGTGCAAATGAGATTTATGATACTCTTTTTACAAAGCTAAAACCAAAATGGCTCAGAGTTTTTGCAGATTTTAACCCAAGAGGAAATGTCCACACAACCATAGAGATAGATTCAAAGAAGATGGATATAGGATGATAAATCCTCAATTAATAGAGCATATATTTGCAGCCGCTTCGATTCAAAGATGGAATGACTATCCAAGAATGGTTGAGTTAGTAGAGCTTGACAAACAGGCTCATAAGTTTATCATAGCCTATTTTATGGCAAATATGGAAGAGGGTGTAAATAGAGTTCATCTCATAGAAGCGGGTATATTTGAATTTTTAAGACGAGTTGTAGTGACAGATATAAGACCGGATGTCTTTAGAAAAGCTCTTCAAAAAAAAGAGAAAGAGATAAATGAGTGGGTTCTCTCAAAGCTTATAGACTCTATAAAAGATATACAAAACGGAAAATTTTTACAGAGATTTAAAGACTATCTAAATGATCCACAAATGTATAAAAAAGAGAGATTTATACTAAAGGCCGCATCATATATATCTACGAAATGGGAATTTTCCATAGTCTATCAAACAAGCCAATTTTTGAGCGGTATAGATAGAGTAAAAGAGGCAGTTGATGAAGAGATTGAGGACTATTATGAGCTTGTAAGCGTAAGAAAAATCGCCTTAAATAAAAAGATTTCAAAAATTATAGATTTAAGTGGAAGACTAAGATTTCAAAAAAGGTGGGCTCAAACCCCAAGAGTTCCTGAAACTTCAGTTTTAGGACATATGCTTACAGTTGCGATATTAGGCTATTTTTACTCTCTACATGTAGAGGCCTGTGATAGTAGAGTAGAAAATAACTTTTTTTGTGCACTCTTTCATGATCTCCCTGAAGCTTTGACAAGGGATATAATATCCCCTGTAAAATACTCAGTAAGTGGCTTAGATGATATCATCAGTGAGTATGAACTAAAGGTGATGGATGATGAGATTTTTCCATATATTCCAAATAGTTTTTTGAAAGATTTTCAGTATATATTAGGTCTTTATGACGGCAAGAAAAATGAATTTTTAGATAAAATTCAAGATGACGGCAAGATAAAAATAGTAAATAATATAGAGAACTATAATGAAGATAGATTCCAAGCTATAGATGGCAAAGCACTCAAAAACTGTGATAGACTCTCAGCTTTTATAGAGGCAACACTCTCTATATCACATGGTGTAAAATCAAAAGAGTTAGTACAAGGGAAAGCTCATATTCTAAAGTCTTTAAGAGAAAAATCTCAAGATAAAGCGGTAAATTTTTATGATTTGGCAAAAGGGATAGAGAAATTTGTAGAGAGTTAAAACCCTCCTCCAGATTACTGCGGCACACACTCTAAAAGGGTGCTCTGCTGTGTTCCCACCCTGAAGCATTGTCCAAATAAAATATTGCACAGGTCTGAAGGAGAGCAAGAAGAATTATATCAAAATTTACTTAAATAAAAGTTTTATAGAGTATAATTCGCAAAAAAATAGGTGATATAAATATGCTACATAGTGAGATTTTTTATCTTTTTTTAATTATATCTATAGGTTATATCTTAGGAAACATAAAAGTTAGGGGTTTTTCACTAGATATTACTGCTATGCTTTTAGTTGCTCTTATAGCAGGGCATTTTGGCATGGTTATATCAGATAATTTCAAATTGTTTGGTCTGGCTATCTTTATCTATGCAGTAGGATTACAATCAGGTCCGGGTTTTTTTGAAACGATTAAAAATGAGGGTATAAAACTCAATATTATAGCTCTTTTTTTGCTTCTTAGTATCTTTACATGTATATATCTTATCGGTTCATATTTTGGTTTGAGTAAGAGTATAATAGATGGTATTTTCACTGGTTCACTAACAAGTGTTCCATCTCTAGCAGCTGCCATAGAAGTAAAAAATGATCCTATTATCTCCGTTATATTTGGTGTTGTTTATCCTTTTGGTATATTTGCAACTATACTTTTTATTAGGATTTTGCCTATTATATTTAGAGTAAATCTTCAAAATGAAGTGAGTATATACGAGGAGGAAAAGAGACAAAAATATCCACTAATACTTACAAAAAATTTCAAAATTACAAATGAAAATTTTAAAAGTCATCCTATAAAAAAGTCTCAAATAGAAGAGTTGACTTCAACACTCATAGAAAGAGTTGAATCAGTCGATCAGTGTGAGCTTGATGAAAAAGCATGTAGGTACTTACACTACAATGATATAGTCAGAGTTTCAGGCACAAAAGAGCAGCTAGAGGCTCTTAGCGTGATGCTCGGTGATGAGATGGGAGAGGCTTATAAATTTCATGACGATATGAAAGTTTACAGACTGCTTGTTACTTCAAAAGATATAGTAGGTAAAAAAATAGCTAGTATAAAAGAGCTAAAGTCTCTTAGAGCGGTTGTAACAAAAGTAAGAAGAGCAGGAATTGATATAAAACCACACCCTTCTTTAGCATTGATGCTAGGAGATAAACTCTATGTGGTTGCACCACAAAAGTATGGACAAAGAGTGACTGATTTTATTGGAAATGATCTTTTAAAGTATCCAGCGGCTGACTTTTTGCCCATCTCGGTAGGTATAGTATTTGGCATTATACTAGGTGCTATCCCTTTTAGTTTACCTTTTGTAGGAGATATAAAACTTAGTTTTGTAGGTGGAATTTTGATAACTGCCTTGATTTTAGGACGACTTGGTAGAGTTGGTCCTATTGTATGGCAACTCTCTCCACATTCCAACAGTTTAATGAAGACTTTGGGGCAGCTTATATTTATGGCTTCCATTGGAACAAATGCAGGAAAATATCTTCTAGAAGGTCTCTCAAAAAATGGTTTTTTACCTATATATATAGCTCTTTTTGCTCTTATATTTTCACTATTTTTGACTGCATTTATATGTAGGGTATTTTTAAAGATGAATTTTTTGCATATATTAGGGGTTTTATCAGGAGGAATGACTTCAACTCCAACTCTCACAATGGCAAACAATATATCAAAATCAGACTATCCGTCCATATCTTATGCGGCAGTCTATCCGATGGCTTTAGTTACAGCTATACTTCTAGCACAACTCCTATTGAAGCTGTTGTAATCTCCACTTTTCTATTTTTAAATCATTATCCATTATATGGTCTATCAGCCATTTTTTAGTGGCAATTTTCATCTGTGTTTTTAGAGATTCTAGGGAGTGGTTTTCTTTGATAAGTTTTGTAAAATTTTCTATAATCTCTTGATGAAGTATATGATGTTTTTTTAGAAGTGGATAGCCAATACTCTTCATATAGGCTTCTTCATCTCCAAAATGATCTCTCATATATATAAAAAAACTATTTAAAAGTTTTTTTATATCATCTTTTGTTGTGTTTTTATCTAAAGAATCAACCAAGGCAGAGAGTCTAAAGAGCTCTTTATGCTGTTCATCAATTTTTTGTACATGTAAGGAGTATTTTTCATCCCATTGTGAAATCATTACGGTCTTTCCTGTTTTTTGCTATAATTATATATAAAAGTAGTTAATATTATGATAATAGATAAAATTTCTCACAATAAAACACTAGATGATTATATCTTAAATTTTGAATTTTCAAATTTAGCAAATATATCTTCTAATGCTTATAGATTTTGGAAAAATGTAAGAGCTGTAAAATATGATGAATCAAGAGTGGTGTATCTTGAAAAGAAAACTATACCAAAAAAATATCAAAAGTATATATTAGATTGCACAGATTTAAGCGGATATGTGCAAGCCCAATCTTTTTGCAGATACACTAGCCTATCCTCTTCTCACTTAATAAAAAGCAATAATTCAAAGATATATAAGATTTTTGATATATTGCAAATTAAAACTATAAAATTTGTAAATTTAAGGGCTTTTTATGACTATTTAGGACTTGATTATACATATCATATATATATAGAAAAATGTAGATATTTTGGACCTTTTCCATTGGAAAAGAAGATAAAATTGGATGGTGGTATGTGTGTGGGGTATTATTAGTGAAAGGCTGTAAATATACTGCTTATGAGTATAGCCAATATAAATGTTGCACCTATTATCAGGCGTATGTAAAATCGTTTGTATTGTTTTTTCATATCAAATTATAGCAAAAATTGGGGAGTAAAAAACTCCCCAAGTTATAAATTTTTATGAAAGAATTTCTTCTATAGTTATATAGTCCCCTACTCTTCCTGTCATTTTCTCTACATCCGTGTTTACAGGTAGAGTTTTTTTGCCCTCTCTCCAGCCGGCAGGACAAACTTCACCAGTTTTTGAGGCATGTTGCCAAGCTCTTACTTGTCTTAAAAATTCATTTACATTTCTTCCTACCATAGGAGCTTGTACCTCTTGAGCTACACATACACCATCTGGATTTATAAGAAATCTACCTCTAAGAGCTATACCTTCATCTTCGATCATCACACCAAAAGCACGAGTTACTTCGCCCTTTGGATCAGCACCTATAGTGAGTTTTAATCCTTCCAATAAAGGCTCAGTCTCTACAAATCTTTTATGTGAAAATTTTGTGTCAGTTGATACTGCCAAGATTTCAACTCCAAGATCGCTAAATTCATCATATTTTGCATTCATTGCTGCTATCTCTGTTGGACATACAAATGTAAAGTCAGCTGGATAAAAGCACACTACATGCCATTTTCCTTTATAATCCTCACTACTTACTGTTGTAAAATGACCTGTTTTTGCGTCATACGCATCCATTTTAAACTCTGGTGTTTTTTGTAAAACCATTGATGAACTCATTTTTCTTGTCTCCTTGTTTTTTTCATTTTTTATTTCCGTTTCATTTTTTATTTCCGTTTCATTTTTTTGTTCTTTTATAGGAACAACACTATCTGAATCACATGCCATATCTAATCCTTAGATGCAAATTTTTTCTAACAAGGAAATTATAGTATATAACTACTTAAAATAATATTAATTACTTGCAAAAAATTATTATTTATGTTATTATTCGATCAATAAATAAAAAAGGTACTATTTTGTCACATATAGAATTATTAAAAAATCATGAATTAAAAGCAACCCCACAAAGACTTTGTATTTTAGATACGCTCGAGGAGTGTGGACATGCAACATTAGAAGATATACAAAAAATTATAAGTAAAAAATTTCCAACACTTTCACTCTCTACAATATATAGAAA
>JALUMZ010000316.1 GCA_027055635.1 Campylobacteraceae bacterium | reverse complement strand
TTTTTATTTTATATTATTTCGCTTATGAAAAGATACATTTATCTGATTTTACTGTTATTTTTATTTGCAGGATGTGTTAGCAATCAACCAATTCCAAACAAGCAAAATAGAAAAACAATTAAGCTAGCATCTCTATTGGGCTCTCTACATGTAGATAAAAAAGAGGCAAGAGATTTAGCAAAAAAGAGTATCATCTACTCTCATACTCTAGCAAAAGAGTATCATTTGGTTAAACCGCCACTTTTTCAAAATTTTTTAGTAAATGTTGGACTTAGAAAAAAGGGACTTTGTTGGCAATTTGCCTATGATATGCTCTCTTTTGTAAAAAAACAACATTATAAGAGTTTTGACTACTATATAGGTGGAGCAAACATTGGTCAATACTGGAGCGAACACAATGTATTGGTTGTTACATGTAAAGGGTGTAGATTTGAAGATGGGATTTTATTGGATCCATGGAGGAGTTCCGGCAATCTCTATTTTAGCAAACTAAAAGATGATAAAGAGTACAAATGGAAACAAAGAGGTGAAATCAGATGACAACAGAAAAATTTGAAAAAGATGCAAGAACCGTACATAAATTTATACAGTTGTACTGCGATAACAAACATAAAAATACACAAAAAAATCAAAATTTTATAGAGTTAAATTATAAAGATAAGGATTTAGGAAAACTAAAATACAATCTATGTAAGGAGTGTGAAAAAACTCTAAAAATCTCATATGACAATCTTTTATCTTGTCCGCACGATGAAAAACCAAGTTGCAGAAAATGTCCGGCTCCATGCTATGAAAAAACAGATTGGAAAGCACTAGCAAAAATCATGAAATACAGCGGAATGAAAATGGGTCTTTTAAAAATAAGAAAACTATTTGGCACAAAGCAAAAATAAGTGATGAAAAATAAACAATCTCATAGGAAGCGTTTAAAATTCCGAATCTATTATTTTGTGGAAACAGTAAGATTGTGACACAGTTATACAGCTATATAAATAACTTGAGTGGCCGAATAAATTAACCTGTTGGCTAATTTTATTCCTCACGAACAATGGTCGCGCTGAGCACACTAGCATGTGCCACCTGCTTTTTGATTCGTTCTGCGCTCCGCTTAAGAACAACAAAAATTACAACACAAATATCAACTTAAAATTATAACTGACCTTACGCACTATATCACATCATCAGCAAATTAAGAAAGGGATATAGTGCAAGGCTAAAAGTTTCTATATAGAGACAATCTCTTCAACTATATCTTTTATCCTCTGTACAGAGTCTAAGTCACATTCCTCTCTTAGAGAGTGGGGGGATCTGATATTTGGTCCTATCGATACGGCATCTTTTGGCTCTTTTTGTTTGGAGATCAATACACCACACTCAAGTCCTGCATGTATAGCTTTGAACTCTACGCTTGGTATGTATTTTGAAAAAATATCCTTGACTTTTTTGGCAAACTTTCCTATATGAGGTGTCCAAGCATCGTGTCTTGAAGGAAAAGTAGTAGTAAAACCTGCGATATCAAAAAATGATTTTGTTTGTGCCTCTAGATCATCCATAGCCTTATCGCTCATAGTCCGAAGTGAAATAACAATCCTAAATATACTATCTTTAATCTCTGCTATGCCTAAATTTGCACTATCTTCGGGAACGCCCAACTTCTTATTCCATGCTCTGACACCCTGAGGAAAAGCATCCAAGGTTTTTAATAATTGTCTCGAATTTTTGATCTTTTTATAATTTTTATTTTCAATTTGCTCTACTTTTATATGCTCATCATCTTTTAACTTATCTCTACATGTAAAAGTAGCAACTCCATTTTTGGCGATAGAGTTTCTTCTCTCACCTGCATTGATATCTATCAACTCACAATCGTTTTTAACCAAAAATCTAGAGAGAATCTTTATAGATGAAGGAGTGTTTTTGTCTATATCAACACCGCTATGTCCTCCAAGCAAACCATAAATTTGGGCTTGATAAACTATATCATTTTCATCTAGTGATACAAATTCTATCTCTTTTTCACTCACAACATCACTTCCGCCTGCACAACCTATATATATCTCGTTTTCATCTTCGCCATCAATATTTAAGATATTTGGTGCTGTAATTTCCAAGTTAAGGTTTGAAGCACCTATGAGACCTACCTCTTCATCGGCAGTAAACAGACACTCCAAATCATCATATTTTTGCATACAATAGAGCATTATAGCTACACCCATGCCATTATCTGCTCCTAGAGTAGAGTTTTTGGCTTTGAGCAGGTTGCCATTTTTTATCAATTCAACCTGTGGGGCATCTCCTAAGCAAACCATATCGTAGTGCGATTGCAGGCAAACTTTTGGCTCCCCTTTTTTACAAAGCACATTTTTTGCTTCATCAGTTTGAACTTCAAAATTTTTCTCTTTTGCATATTTGACTAAATACTCTTGCAGTTTTTGCGCATCAAAACTACATCTTGGAATCTCACTCAACTCTCTAAAAAAATCCAAAATACTTTTCATTTATCACTCCCTCCTTAATTTTCTAACTTCTATAAAATAAGTATTCCCTAGATATATCACATAAAATACTGCTGTAAAAAATATAGTAAACGGTATAAGTGATATAAGATACAAAAATAGCGTCTTAGCCCTCAAAGAATTTTTATTAAAATACTTTATCTTTTCATTTTCTTCTTTTGTTGTCATATTTGAGCTGATATCATAAACTAACATCTTATGAAAAAAGTAGTATAGAGGCAGATTGAAAGCAACTATATTCAAAAGTGGTATGAAGTAAAACGGTATCAACAATATAAAGAGTAAAATCATGATAAAAGCCCATTTTAAAACCAAAAAAAGAGCTTCAAGAGGATTTGAATAACCAACCATCTCTACATCACTATAATGTCTCTTTTGTAACTCTTTTAGTATAACAGGAGTCATAAATCCCAAAACTATAACAGCTATAAAAACAGAAGCATACAGAACAAAAAAACCACCAACTGCATAAACCAAAAAAGAGGCAAGCCATGATGTCAGGGCATACTTCATCAAAAATTTAACAATAGAAGAGTCTTGCAAATGAGCACTAAAACTCTGTGTATGTGGAACTCCATTTTGCATAGTAGTGCTCACGGTATTTATATCTAGTGTTGAGTGCATACTGTCTATGCCTACACCTGCTAATACAAAAAAGAGTAGATACATCACTATTAAAGTGATAACCAAAGGCAAAATAGCATACTTAAGCATCTTTGCGGTAAAAAAATCTTTTATACTCAAAATCAATATATTCACACTCTACTCCATATCTTTTGATCAATGTTAAGTTCTTGTCTGATACTCACTGCCAAATGTAAAGTTTGGAGATAATCCATAGCCACCTTATAATCTAAAAGGGTATTAAATACCGATGGTTCAAACAGATCTTTTCCGTACTCTATAGCTATATATACATTGTTATAGACAAATGATATATAGACTTTGTGTCCGCTTTTTTTCTTAAAGCTAAGTAACCTCTTCATTAACGAGTGGCTAAGTATATATCTAGCCTCTATCTGATCGCTTCCATAGACGACGAACTCTCTCTCAAACTCGGGATCATCCATCTTGATCAACTCATCTCTGTTTATATTGTGTGATTGTAGCCAATTTCCTATCAAATCACCAAATGAATTTTGAGCACTATCTGGCAATACAACTGTTTTCCCACTAAAATTTTTATTAAACTCTGTTATGATAAAGAGTCCTCTAAAAATTGTCCTCCAACTGCTTCTGCCTTTTGAGTCTTTATCTCTTTTTTGAGCATGCATATCTGAGAGTTCTATTTTTACTCCATCTATCATCCCTGCTATATAGTCATTTCCTTCTATCTTGTCTGGTGTCGAGGTAAAAAGTCTTGAATTTATAAATTTTGACTCAGATATATGCATATCTTCCATATACCTCAAATCTTTATCTATAAAATGTATAAGGGGCTCTATAACCCTCTCTTTGAACTCTTGTGTATAGTCATGGGTGATAAACTTATACAAAAAAGAGCCTACTGCGATATTTAAAAACAAAAGCCAATCAAGATTATCTCTAAAAAATGAAAAAACCATCAAATCAACTATCAAAAGAACCACACCGGATAAAATAACTCTAAGTTTAACCCTCTTCCTTCTGTTTTCCAACTCTTGGAGTGTAGGAAATAGATCTTTGTAATAAAAATCTGTAAGTTGACTCAATGATCTCATTTAATTGTCCCCTTTTGTTTGGGCAAAGCCCAAACAAAATTCCTCGCCACTAAAGCTTTGGCTGTCGCCAAGAAGTCACTATTTTTATTTACTAAAGCACGAGCTGGCGTTCTGTATGATCTCATGATTATCCCCTCTGCCCATAAATGATATTTTAAAGTTTTTTGCCCTTTTAGAGAAAAATTTATGGGCAGATTCCTCGCACTACTGCATAAATTGGTGTTTTGTAAAATCTCATTTCTCAAATAACTCTTTTACATTTGGACTCTTTCTTTGGCTATCTTGAATCTCAAACACCTTTTTAGAGTGATAGTGCATAGCATTTGCCATGAGGTTTGTCGGAAACATCTCTATTGCGTTATTATAGTCTGTTACTGCTTGGTTGTAGGCTCTTCTTGCTGCGCTTATCTGCTCCTCTATCTCGTTTAAGCTTCTTTGGAGTTGCATAACATTTTCATTCGCTTTTAAGTTAGGATAGTTCTCCACAGCTATCATGATGGAGCGAAGTGCTGAGCTCACTTTTGCATCTAACTCTATCTTTTGCTCATCACTCAAATCTGCTCTATTTGCTTTTGAGCGTAGTTGTGTTATGTTTTCCAAGATAGACTTCTCGTGTTTCATATACTCCTGCACGCTTGATACTAGATTTGGTATTAGATTGTATCTTTTTTTAAGTACAGTATCAACACTTCCAAAAATATTTTCAACCTGATTTTTTTTGAAAATCAGAGAGTTGTACATCAAAACCAAAATAATCACTAAAATAATCACAACAACCAGCGATATAGACATAAAAACTCCTTTAAGTAGTGTATCATAAATGAAATGTTATCATAATCCTATGAAAATACTATTAATTTTTATATTACCCCTCATCTTAAGCGGTTGTTTATATGTTAACGACAGAGGGATATCTAATAAATACTATAATGATTGCCGTGAATACTATGACTCTATGGGGATTTATCATCAAGATTGCGATAAAAATCTGATTGACTTCAAAGATGTAAAAAAAGATATTTTTTGAAGATGGATTTAAAAAAGATAAGAGTAGAGAGACTCAAGTGGCAAGAGTGGAAAAATATCAAAACCCTTAGAGAATCTTTAAAACAACTCCCCATCTTAAACAACATAGAGTATTTTACACAAGACAGTATAAAAATAGAGACCAAAGAGATAAAAAAAGAACAAAAAGAGCGCATAGATAGATTGGCATGGGAGCTAAGACCTTGGAGAAAGGGACCTTTTGATCTATTTGGAACATTTATAGACAGTGAATGGAGAAGCTATATAAAATACAATCTTTTAGAACCATATTTTAACTTAAGAGATAAA
>JALUMZ010000315.1 GCA_027055635.1 Campylobacteraceae bacterium | reverse complement strand
CAATACATAATAGGTACTGTTGATTTTATAAAAAAATTAGAAAAACAAGAGGGAGTATCTCTTCTCCCAAAAAAAAGAGGAAGACCAAAAAAAATTTTTAAAAAAGGACAAAAAATGAATGGAAAGTTAGTTGTATTGGATAAGGTTGAGCACAAATCTCTAAAAGTTTCTCCGCTTGAGAATTTAAATTTTGCAAAAGATCTCTCTTTTGTTCCCCTGTTGGCAAATGAAGTTGCTGTAGTAGGTGAAATGTTTCCGGTAGTGTTTTCTACAGATGAAAATCCTGCACTATTTGCACTTACTTCACTTGGTGGAGCAAATTTGGCAATAAATGCCGAAGGCAAATATGTCTCTCGATATATACCGGCATATCTTAGAAAATATCCGTTTGCACTTGCATCTACCAAAGAAGATCCAGAAAAAAAAGTGATACTTTTTGATGAAAATGCAAGCAATATCAGCAAGACAAAAGGAAATCAACTATTTACGAAAGATGGGCAAGAGAGTGAAGCACTGAAAAAAGCTGTTCAATTTTTAACAGATTATGAAAAACAGAGTATAGGTACTGCTACGATAGTAAAGACTATAGTAGAATCAGGCATTTTAGAGCCAAGAGAGATAAGTGTGGGAGAGGGTGAAGAGAAAAAAGTTTTGGTTAAAGGATTTCAAGTTGCAAACAGAGAAAAATTAAATGAACTAGATGATGAAACTTTGGCATTGTGGGTAAGAAAAGGTATAATAAGCTTTTTGGATGCACATATAAACTCTCTCTCAAAGGTTGAAACTCTATTCAAGATAGCCAGCCAAAATCAAAAAAGTGAAAATTAGGATATATAAATTATGAGAACAAATCAAGCACGAACACTACTAGAACAGGCTATAAAAGATACAAAGAGAGGATTTTTTTATGTAGGTATTTTTAGCCTTTTTATAAATATGCTGATGTTAGTACCATCTTTATATATGTTGCAGGTTTATGACAGAGTAATGGCAAGTCGAAGCATAGAGACTCTAGTCTTGCTTACCATAATAGTCGCAGTACTGTTTGCAACTAAAGGTCTCTTAGAGATGGTAAGATCAAGAATTTTGGTTAGAATCGGAAATAAGATAGATTTGGAGTTGAACTCTCATCTTTTTGATGTTGTTTTTTACCTTGCAAGACTTGCTCCGGGAAAGGCTTCAACTCAACCTATGACAGATTTGACAAAAATTAGACAATTTATGACAGGACAAGGTGTTTTTGCTTTTTTTGATGCTCCGTGGTTTCCTATATATCTTTTTGTTATGTATCTTTTTAGTCCTTGGCTTGCACTATTTGCAGTTTTTTCAGCAGTCTTGATACTTAGTATAACTATTATAAATGATCAAACAACAAAAAAAGGTTTAGCTCAAGCAAATGTTGCAAATTCTCAGGCACTTAGTTATATCAATAAAAATATTGCAAATGCAGAGATAGTACAGGCAATGGGTATGAATAGAGATATAAAAAATAGATGGCTAAAAAAACACTATGATTTTTTAAATATTCAGTCAAATGCAAGTGATATAGCTGGAAAATGGACAAATTTAAGTAGAACTCTTAGGCAATTTTTGCAATCTTTAACATATGGTTTGGGAGCTTTTTTGGCAATATCCGGTCTTATATCTCCTGGTATGATTATTGCGGGTGCAGTCCTACTTGGTAGAGCCTTAGCACCATTAGATTTGCTTACTAACTCTTGGAAAGGTTTTGCAGATACGAGAGAGTCATATAAGAGACTTAATGCTCTACTTAAAAAGATACCCGAGATTCCTGAAACTATGAAGCTTCCCGCTCCAAATGGAGAAATCAAGTTGGAAAATGTTGTAGTATTGGCACCTATAACACAACTACCGATATTAAAAGGTATAAATATAGATATAAATGCTGGGGAAGTAGTTGGCATAGTAGGACCAAGCGCATCTGGAAAATCAACACTTGCAAGAGCTTTGCTTGGTGTATGGCCTCTTGGTAATGGAAAAGTAAGACTAGATGGTGCGGATATTCATAGATGGAATAACTTGGAATTAGGACCATACATAGGCTACTTGCCACAAGATATAGAACTTTTTGAAGGCAGTATCAGTGAAAATATTAGTAGATTTGGAGAGTTAAATCCAGATGATGTTGTAGAAGCAGCAAAAATAGCTGGAGTACACGAGATGATATTGAGACTCCCCCAAGGTTATGATACTATAGTGGGTCCAGGAGGCGCAACTCTATCTGGTGGACAGAGACAAAGAGTGGGGTTAGCTAGAGCGCTTTATCGCAGACCTAAGATTATAGTTTTGGATGAACCAAATTCAAATTTGGATGAAGAGGGAGATAAAGCACTATTGAGTGCAATCTTAACTATGAAAAAAAATGGAAGTACAGTTGTGTTAATTACGCATAAATTGAGCGTATTAAGAGTTGTAGATAAAATCGCTGTACTTGCACAAGGGACACTTAGTATGTATGGTGAAAGAGATGAAATTTTAAATGCACTTAAGCCAAAAGCTATCCCAAGTAGTGTAAAAACTGTGAAAAAACCAACCATCACAGCAATTCCAAAAATGACGAATCCAGGAGAATGATTGTGGAAAATAGTAATAAATCCTTAAATGAAAATACAGAAGTAATTAATGTATTAGAGGACAGAAAGAAAAGTAATCTACCAGATACTCCTGATGTAAGCGATAGTAAATATATAAAAATGGGTATATTTGTGATAGTTTTAGTATTTGGTATTATAGCTTTGTGGTCAGCTTTTGCGAGGTTGGCTACTGGTGTACATGTTCCGGGACAAGTGGTAGTTGAAGCAAACAAGAAGATCATACAACACCTTGAGGGCGGTATAATAGAGAGTATAAATGTGAAAGATGGAGACTTTGTTAAGAGAGGTGATATCCTTATAAAATTAAGTGAAGTAAAAGCAAAGGCAGCTTTACGATCATATCAAGCAAAATATTATGAAACTTTAGCATTAGAAGCTAGATTGATAGCTGAAAATAAAAATAAAAACAGTATAAGCTTTCCAAGAGAGTTAAATAATTTGGAGAAATTAAAAAGAGAAAAATTGATAAAAGTCCAAAGAGAGATATTTAGCAATGAGATGGAGTCTTTAAAAAAAGAGAGAAAAGTCTCATCTCAAAATATAGAATCTTTTAAAAATCAAATAAAAGGTTTGAAAGAGGTTATAAGTTCAAAAGAGACTCTTTTAAAATCATTTCAAAAAGAGGCAAGCGAACAACAGGCCCTGTATGATGAAAAATTGATAGATAAAACAAAATTAAGAGAAGTAAAAAGAAAAATAGAATCTGTCAAGTCTGATATACTGACAAATAAAACAGAGATTTTGAAGGCGCAAATACAGATAAGAAAAGTTAAAACAGAACTATCTCTGAAAGAAGAAGACTTTTTTGTGAAAATAAGAAAACAGTTACAAGATGCCCAGACAAAGATAGAAGATCTAAGAGCTAGAATGACTGAGGTAAAAGACAAACTATCAAGAACTACCATAAAAGCCCCTGTTAACGGAACTGTTCTTGATTTGCAAGTTCATACTATTGGCGCTATTATAGCTCCCGGAAAGCCAATAATGGAGATAGTACCCGATAATTCAAAGTTGATTATAGAGGCTAGATTATCGCCACAGCATATTGATTATGCTAAAGTTGGATTGAAAGCAAATATAACTTTTCCTGCTTTTCAATTAAAGGGCAGATTTATACATAATATAGAAGGAGAGGTGATATTTGTTGCAGCAGACAGTACGGTAGATAAAAAAGGACGCAGTTTTTATAAAGTTAAACTAATTGTTGACAAAGAGGGTAAAAAGGTATTGAAAAAAGAACATCTTACACTTTTACCCGGCATGCCTGCTAATGTTGTTATAAAAATAGGTAGCCAAACACCGCTGGAGTATTTATTAAAACCTATGACTATTATGCTTGACAAGGCATTTCTTGAAGAGTAAAAAGGTTGCCATCATCCATGATTGGCTTAATGTAAACGGTGGAGCGGAAGTTGTTCTAAAAAGAGTGCTCCAAATGTTTCCCCAAGCTGATATCTATACGATGGTAGATGTTTTACCTTCCAAACATAGAGGTTTTTTAAAAGGGCATAAAATCTATACTTCAATTTTGCAAAAGTATAGATTTGTAGCTAAAAGGTATAACTACTTTATGCCCTTTATGCCTTATTTAGTTGAGCAATTTGATCTATCTGGATATGATATAGTGATATCTAGTTCGCATTTTGTGGCAAAAGGGGTCATTACTCACTCTCAACAATTGCATATCGCATATATTTATTCGCCCATCAGGTATGCATGGGATATGTATTTTGAGTATGATAAAATGGGTGCTTTTGGAGTTGGTATTAGAAATATTCTGATGAAAAGATGGCTTCACAAGATGCGTATTTGGGATGTTATCTCTTCAAATAGAGCAGACATTTTCATAGCTGATTCAAAGTTTGTACAAAAAAGAATTCAAAAGTATTGGAAAAAAGATTCGACAGTTATATATCCGCCTGTTGAGATTGATGACACTCTATACTGCGAAGAGAAAAAAGAGTATTTTGTTACGCTCTCAAGACTTGTAGAGTATAAAAGAGTAGATATAATCATAGAAGCTTTTAATGAACTTCCAGATAAAGAGTTGATTATCATTGGAGAGGGAAGAGCAAAAGATAGACTAGTTAAGATGTCTAAATCTAATATAAATTTCAAAGGATACCTACCAAGAGATGAGGCTATGAAAATAATCAGCAAAGCAAAAGCTTTTGTTTTTATGGCAAGAGAGGATTTTGGTATAGTGCCTATTGAGGCCCAGGCTTGCGGTACTCCCGTCATCGCTTATAAAGAAGGTGGAGCAGGGGAGACAGTATTGGAAGGCAAGAGTGGTGTATTTGTCCAAGAACAAACCAAAGAGAGTCTCAAAGAGGCAATACTAAAATTTGAAAAGAGTGATTTTTCTCCGAAAGTGTGTAGAGAATTTTCTGAGAAATTTTCACCCTCAAAGTTTGAAGAAAAGATAATTAAAATTATTAAAGGAAAGTTATGAAAAGAGTGATTTTATTTCTTATTTTGACTATATCTGTGGTTTTTGCAGATGGAGTATCTATAAAAAATTCATACCAAAAAGCACTAAAGTATGAAGCTAGTGTTCAGTCAAATCAATATCAGGTATATGCAAAAAAAGAGGACATAGCACAGACAAAATCAAGATTGTATCCGAAGATAGATATGCAAGTCTCAGGTACTGTAAGAGACTATACGATAAGTAGTACAGGAGTTCAAAGAGATGAGCAATACTACACAGCTACACTCTCCTCTCAAGTACCTATCTATCATCCTGAGAATTACAATATGATAGAACAGTCAAGGATGAAGTACAGATTCTCAAACCTCTACCTAAATCAGCTTAAGCAGGAGTTGGCTTTTAATGTGACGGATGCATTTGTATCTATAATAAGAGCAAAAAATTCACTCCGTGTTGCAAAGGCTTATCTTGAAGTAAATAAGACAAAATATGAACAAATAAAGAAAAAATTCAAAGAGAGACTCGCAAACAAAATGGATCTTTTAGAATCAAGAGTAACTTATGAGCAATCAAATATAAAAGTAAGTAGTGAAAAGAGAAACT
>JALUMZ010000314.1 GCA_027055635.1 Campylobacteraceae bacterium | reverse complement strand
ATTGCTGCTGCTGCAGCGTTTTTAGTTTCTTCAACATTCGCTGCAGAATATACTATTAAATTCTCACATGTTGTAAGTCCAAATACACCAAAAGGAAAAGCTGCTAACTTTTTTGCTAAAAGAGTAAATGAGCTAACCAACGGTAAGGTAGAAGTTAAAGTTTTCCCTAACTCTCAACTGTACTCTGATAAAGCTGTTATGAAAGCTTTAAAGATAGGAAATGTCCAAATGGCAGTTCCTAGTTTCTCAAAATTTACAAGATTGGTTCCTCAGCTTCAACTTTTTGATTTACCATTCTTGTTTAGAGATGTAAGTCATCTTCATGCAGTTATGGACGGAGCAGTTGGAGCAAAACTAAAAGATTTGGTTACAAAAAAAGGTTTTGTAGCACTAAATTATTGGGACAATGGCTTTAAACAACTCTCAACAAATAAAAAAGCACTTATTTGGCCAAAAGATGCAAAAGGTCAAAAATTTAGAATTATGAGTTCAAAAGTTCTTGAAGCTCAATTTAAAGCAGTTGGAGCAAATCCACAAGTTTTACCTTTTTCAGAAGTGTATTCTGCGCTTCAACAAGGTGTTGTTGACGGAGGCGAAAATCCACTATCTAACTTCTATACCAAAAAATTCTATGAAGTACAAAAAAATCTAACTCTTTCAAATCATGGTTACTTAGGTTATCTAGTAGTAATGAGCAAAAGATTTTGGAGTAAACTACCAGCTGATTTAAAACCAAAAATTATCCAAGCTATGAATGAAGCAACAGTATATGAAAGAAAAGAGGCTGCTGCACTAGAGGGACAATTTTTGGCTAAAGTTAAAGCATATGCAGACAAAACCGGTAAGTTAAAAATTTATACACTGACTCCTGAACAGACAGCTGCTTGGAGAAAAGTAATGGTAGGAATCTACCCAAAATTCTATGATGTAATAGGAAAAAGTCTAATCGAGGCTGCTCAGAAATAAGAGTAAAATTTAAAAGAGGTCATATGATACATATGACCTCCAAAAAAATATAGGGGTTGTTATGGGAAGGTTTTTTTCTATATTAGATGTCGGAGTTGCGACTATTAATAGAAATTTAGCAGTTTTAGGAATGGTAGTTGGTGTAACTCTGGCATTTATAAATGTTTTGGCTAGATACATACTAAATGACAGTATCACTTGGGCAGGTGAGCTTACAAATTATGCTTTTATGTGGGGTGCTCTTTTTGGTGCCGCCTATGGATTTAAAAGAGGAATCCATATACAAGTTACACTTCTTTTGGCAAAATTGCCTGCGCCGATTGCAAAAGCATTGATGATATTTGCCTACTCTCTTTCATTTATATATCTCGCATTTATGTCATATTTTGGTTATCAGTTGATAGTGATACTCCAAGAGATGGACGAGATGAGTATAGATCTAAATATCCCAATGTGGATACCGACACTGGTGCTTCCATTGGCATTTGGAGGGGCGGCTTACAGGGCAGGAGAAAAGGTTTTTGAAGTAGCAAGAGAGGATGCAGATAAGGTTCTCAAGACTACAGAAGAAGAGATCATACATGATACAAGTGAACGCTCTGGAGCAAATGTACCCGAGGAAGATGGAGAGCCATTATGATGATAGCTACCCTTTTTATACTGCTTTTTGCATTGATGTTGATAGGTGTGCCGGTTGCTGTTAGTTTGGGAACTAGTACCATGGTTACAGCTCTTATGTTTACAGACTTCAATCTTATGGGTGTTCCATCGGAAGTTTTTGATGGATTGGATCACTATACGCTTATGGCTATTCCTATGTTTATCTTGGCAGGGGCATTTCTGTCAAAAGGGAGTGCGTCAACTAGGATTATAGAGTTTGCAAAGTCTATAGTGGGGCATCTTCCCGGTGGTCTCCCGATAGCTGCTATATTTGCAAGTGTTATATTTGCTGCAGTCTCTGGTAGTTCTCCGGCTACTGTTGTTGCTATCGGCTCAGTTATGTATGGAGCTATCAAGGAAGCCGGATATCCTACAAAGTATGCCATAGGAACGATAGCAACTGCCGGAAGTTTAGGTATATTAATACCTCCTTCTATCGTATTTATCGTTTATGGTGTTACGGCAGATCAATCTATCGGAAAACTTTTTATGGCAGGAGTCGTACCGGGACTTCTTATCGGTTTTATGCTTATGGTTGTCACCTATGTAGGTGCAGTAAGACTTGGATTTAAGAGAACAAAGATGGCACCTTTTAGCGTCAGAATGAAAAAATTCAAAGAGGCTTTTTGGGCTTTGATGCTTATAGTTTTGGTTATCGGCGGTATATACGGTGGTTTCTTTACCCCAACCGAAGCAGGAGCTGCAAGTGCATTTTATGCTTTCTTTATCTCATTTTTTGTTTATAAAGATTTGAAAGTTAAAGAGATATATAAGATTATACTAGACTCTGCGATGACAAGCTCTATGATCTTTTTCTTGATAGCAAATGCGATGATTTTCTCTCACTTCTTGACAGATGAGAGCATACCTCAGTATATAACAAATCTTATCATTCAAGCACATGTCGGACCGATTATGTTCTTGGTGATAGTAAACTTGTTGCTTATATTAATGGGACAGTTTATGGAGCCTAGTTCTATTGTTATGATTACAGTTCCACTTCTATTGCCAATTGCTATGAAACTAGGAATTGATCCGATTCACCTAGGTGTCATCATGGTAATAAATATGGAAATAGGCATGATAACGCCGCCTGTGGGCTTAAACCTCTTTGTCGCGAGCGGCATCACGGGTTTAAGCCTAAAAGATATAATAGTAGCTTCCCTCCCATGGGCACTTACTATATTTGTAGGACTAATCCTCGTAACTTATATCCCAATCATATCGCTATGGTTGCCAAATCTGATGTTTGGATAGGGACGAATACCAAAATTTCTACATGTGAAGAATAAAACCTTCACATGTAGAAATATCCATTAAGTAAAAAGTAAACCTTCGACCCTCTTAAAATCTAAAAAACATCTAGCTTTACCGTTCATTTACTCTTATTTGTAACAATACAGTAACTTTTTCTCAAAATCTTCACTTTTTTATTGATTTTTCCAAAACTTTGTGCTACAATGTCCGCGTATTAAAAATTTTTCAAGGAGATTATATGAAATTAGCTAAACTTAGCTTGGCAGCTATCATGGCAGCAGGTGCGTTTTCAGTAGCAAACGCAACACCACTAGAGGACGCAATCAAAGGCGTAAATTTAAGCGGATATGGTTACTATAGATTCCACGATCAATCTGCTCAAGAAGCATATAGTAAAGTAGAGATTAGAGTTGGACTAACAGGTGCGGTAAGTGAAAATGTACAGTACTATGTAAGAGCAACTATGGATAGATTGACAAGAACTAATGCAGCTGTAGGTAAGGGTTCTTTCCTTGTAGATAGAGCTGTTATGTCTTATACTGGTTTCAAATACACTAAAGTTATGTTAGGTAGAATGTACACAGGTACTCCACTAGATGATACTGATGCAGTAGGTCTTAAAGTTTTAGTTAGCCCGGTTGCCGGTTTAACTCTAGCTGGTGCTTACTTCACAGATAACTCAGCAGTTACAAATGCAGCTACAGCAGTTGCAGCTATCTACTCAAATGATATGTTCAATGCTAGAGCTTGGTATGTTAAACTTGATCCTGAGAACAGCAGTGCAAATAATGGCGCAGACTTTATATTTGTAGAAGGTGGAGCAAATGTAGGTCCTGTTGCTGTAAAAGCTCAGTATGCTCAAGCAAATCCAGATGGTGTAGCACCAACTGCAAGTACAATTCGTATCCAAGCATCTGGAAAAGTTGGTCCTGTTACACTAAGAGCTGGTTATGTTACAAATGACAAAGATGCAGGTAATGTTACAATTGACGGTTCATGGGAAGGCGATAATGACTTGATTTATGGCGGTATCTATGGTCTAGTTCAAATCAATGAGGCTGATGAGAATGCATACTTTGGTGAAGTAAAAGGTTCTTTCGGACCATTTGCTGTTAAAGCTGGTTATGTAAGTTATGATAATGGTACTTATGATGATCAATACTATGGTCAAGTAGGTTATAAAGTAAGTAAAAAACTATCAACATATGTTAGATATGGTTCTGCAAGTCCTGTAGCAGCTGGTGCTGATGACAAGACTCTTGCAAGATTCCAAGCACAATATAACTTCTAATCTTAGATTAGATTTTATTTGATATCACAGCCAAAACCATATCTTGTGGTTTTGGCTTTTTTGATTTTATCCTCTTCAAAGCCCACTCTAAAGAAAAAACAGATATAATCCTTTAGCAAATTTTATAATTAAGGATTACTAATATGTTTAAAATACTCATCTCCGTACTATTTATATTTACAACTCTAGCTATCGCAAAAGACGATACTTATGTTTTTGAAGCAAAAGGAGCTTTTGCAAAAGATTTGAAAGCTTTGGTTGAAAAGTATGCAAAAGAGGGAAAAGTTCAAGTAAAAGTCTATAAAAAGAGTGATTCAGTAGTCAGCTCCATACTAGGCAAAAGCCAACCAATCCAAAGCGGACAGGCACTATATGAAAAAAGATGCGCTTCATGCCACGGTAAAAATGGAGAAAGAGGAGCAGGAGCAGGAAGCAGAACCCTAAAGAGTATGAGTGCAGATGAGATAGTGGAATCCCTAGAGAACTATAAAAGAGATCAACATTTTGGAGGCTCCATGAAAATGCTCATGCAAAATGTAGCATTAAGCATGAGAACAGTAGATCTAAATGCCATAGTAAACTATATCAAGCAAGGCAAAACTAGCGATACTAAACAAAATCCGATACAAAACGACACAGAAGAAGAGCAATCAAGCTACTTACAATAAGCTTTTTTCCAATAGGGGCTAGAGATCAAACTAACCCCTCGATTTTTTTACACTTCTCTTTTGGTCTGAAATATTATAATTGCTTATCTAGTAAAAAATGTGAATAGTTTTCTAGGGTCAGAGCTTTACTTTTAACTAAAACTTTTTGAAAAGTTGTTGATGAGTTCCTAGTCTAGCCAATTTTATAACTTTTCTTTCGACTTTGTAGATAATAGCCAATTAGCTTTGATGTGAGCTTCAAAATAGCCTCTCCATTCACCTAATAGTTTGTGTTCTAGGTACTTTTCGTCAAGTTTTCCCTTTTCTATGAGGCTATCTATAGCCTGCTTGAGTTCGCTAAAGTCTTCTTGTGTAAAATGACCTGATTTTTGATCTCTTTTTATATCTTTTTTAAACTGCTTGTCGAGTTTAATCTCTAGCATTTTAGAGCCCTAAGTCTTCAAATAGTTTATCTTTTGAGCAGTAAGTCTCTATGTCTGTATTATTTTCAAGATTATCAATAGCTCTGTATGTTTTATCGTTGGCTACCTTATAGATATACTTTTCTATCAATTTGTACTTCTCATAATCCATAACAACAACAAACGGCTTGTCTCTTTTTGTGACAAGCAAATCACCTCGTAAAGCATCTTGTAGTTTTATACTATTTTGTTTCAAATCACTAGCTGTTACCATTTGCATATCTTATCCTTTTTGTCTATTTTGTACATTATATACTTTTTATGCTTTATATCTATTGAGGGTAGAGCTTGTGCTTTATTTGACTTGAAGTATTATAATTGCTTATCTATGCTATTTTTTAAAATTGTCTAAAAAATACCTCTTATATAC
>JALUMZ010000313.1 GCA_027055635.1 Campylobacteraceae bacterium | reverse complement strand
GACCTCTCAAAAATACCTATTGTTGAGAGACTGTTTTTTTTGACATCTTCAAAATGCAAAGTTTTTATATTTGCTTTTTGAAACAGATCTTGATTTTTATAGAAAATATCTCCATTTGCAAGATTTACGATAATTGCCTCAATACACCTGTTTTTATATTTTAGCGCAACAGATGTTCCAAAATATGGTAGATTTGATACAAAGTTATCACTTCCATCTAGCGGATCTATGATGACCTCAAACTCTCCATCTCCTCGTATATATCCACACTCTTCAGAGTAGATATCTCCAAAGATCTTCAAATGTTTTATAAATATATCTTCTGCAAGTATATCTATCTTACGGCTAATATCCCCTCCTGAACCCAAAGAGACCTTTTGGCATAGATAACTGTGTGAAGAGCTAGATATAAGCTTCATAATCTCTATATTAGCTTCTATAGTTGCATCAAAAAAGTTTTTCATATCAGATTTTTTATGATCTTTTCTGCGGCATCCTTTCCCTCTTTTGCAGCAGTGACAACTAAATCACTACCTCTTTTACAATCTCCTCCTGCATATACTCCTAGCTTTGTAGTTTGATAATCTTCATCAACTATTATTTCACCCCATTTGTTTATATCTATACCATTTGCAGCTAAAAAATCAGGCTTCGTCGGTGTAAAACCAAGTGCAAATATCACAACATTTGCATCTACTTTAAATTCACTGCCTTTTATGATTTCAACACTACTTCTACCGCTACTATCTTTTTTACCCAAAAGTGTTTTTTGCATGGTGATTCCGATAGCTTTATTGTTATTATTTACAACTATCTCTTTTGGAGCTACATTATAGATGAACTTCACCCCCTCATCTCTTGCATTTTTAAACTCTTTTTTGCTTCCTGGCATATTGTGTTTATCCCTTCTGTAAAGACAAGTGACACTTTTAGCGCCTTGCCTTATAGCTGTCCTTACACAATCCATAGCCGTATCTCCACCGCCTATAACTACAACACTCTTTCCTTGAACATCGTGTTCTTGATCGTACTCTTCGTGAAATATCTTTTTCTGTGCCGACTTCAAGTAATCTAGCGCCATAAAGATATTTTTAGCATTTTCATTGCTTATCTTTGCTTTTCTTGACTTTTGCGCACCTATGCCGATAAAAACACTATCGTTTGAGCTCATAATCTCATCAAATGTTATATTTTTACCTACATGTCTGTTTAGATAAAGATTCATTCCTGCATCAATTAGCCACTTTATTCTTCTCTCTACAACACCTTTATCCAGCTTAAATCCCGGTATGCCGTAAGTCAAAAGCCCGCCTGCACGATTGTCTTTCTCGTACATATTTACCTCTATACCTGCCCTTAGAAGATAGGTTGCTGCTGATATACCAGCTGGACCACTACCGATTATCGCTACTTTTTTATCAGTAACTATTCCGGGAAATTCTGGCTTCAAACCCTTTTTAAAACCCTCTTCTGATATAAAAGTCTCTATATTTCCTATAGTTATGGCTCCATGACCGTCATTTAGCGTACAGTCTCCCTCACATAGTCTTCCTTGCGGACAAATTCTACCTGTTATTTCAGGGAAAGGGTTGGATTCATTTGAAAGTTTAAATGATAAATCCAAATCCATATTTGCTGTTGATTTTAACCAGTAAGGGATATAATTATGCAAAGGACATTTATTGTGACAATATGGATCACCACACTGAATACACCTACTTGCCTGTATAGATGCATCTTCTTTTCCTAAGATATCATATATCTCTCTAAAATCACTGACTCTATCACTACTCTCTCTTTGCCTTGCACTTATTCTCTCTATGTTTATAAATTCTTGCATGTTACTCTACCCTTCCTCATATCAATCTCCCTCATCTGGATTCAATGGTATCTTTGTCATATCTTTTGGCATCACCATCCAAAAATCTCTCACATTGTGTCTAAAGTCTTCCAATATTGCTTTTGCTTTCATACTGTCGGTTTCATTTATATGGCTTCTTAGAAGTCTCTTTAAAAAGTGTTTAGCTTCATCCATCTCATCTATATCAACCCTGACCGCTATAACCAACTCTTGATTTAATTTATCTATAAACTCTCTGCCCTCATCATATACAAAAGCGATTCCTCCTGTCATACCTGCACCAAAATTCACACCTGTTTTTCCTAGAATCGCTACAATTCCTCCTGTCATATACTCACAAGCATGGTCTCCGGTACCCTCAACAACGACAGTTGCTCCAGAGTTTCTTACGCAAAATCTCTCTCCTACTACACCTGCTACATAGAGTTTTCCTCCAGTAGCACCATAAAGGCAAGTATTTCCGGCACATGCATAATCCTCTCTTTGTTGTCTTGGAGTGATAACAATCTTTCCGCCATTCATGCCCTTACCTATATAGTCGTTTGCAGATCCATTCAAATCAATCTTGATTCCATTTGTCAAAAATGCACCAAGAGACTGTCCTGCCGTACCTGTCAATTTAAATACGATACTATCCTCTTTCAAGCCTTCATTTCCATAATACTTTGCTATCTCGCCACTTACTAAAGTTCCAAAACTTCTATTGATATTTCGTATCTCTTTATGTATCACAACTTTTTGATCCGGATTTTTAATAGCACCATACACCTCTCTTAGGATATCTTTTTCATACTCATTTTTATCATAAGGATCATTTGGAAGTTTGGAGTGAGTATCTTCTCCCTCAACTCTCATCAGTACAGATGAAAAATCAAACTTTTTTGCAAAATCATCATCTATCACCTTAAGTAAATCACTTCTTCCAACTATCTCCTCAACACTCCTATAACCAAGATATGCTAATATCTCTCTTACATCCTGAGCTAAAAATGTGAAGAAATTGACTAATTTATCAACATTTCCTATAAAATACTCTCTAAGTTTTTTATCCTGTGTTGCAACACCGACTGAGCATTTATTTAAGTGGCAAATTCTCAAAATCTTACAACCTAGCATCGTTAAAGCCAAAGTTCCAAAAGCATAACTCTCTGCTCCCAGAAGAGCCGCCTTAACTACATCTAAACCGGTTTTGAGACCACCATCTGTTTGTAGATGAACTCTACTTCTTAGATGGTTTGCTTTTAGTGCATTGTGAGCTTCGCTGAGTCCTAATTCCCAAGGGTTTCCGGCAAACTTGATAGAGCTCAAAGGTGCAGCTCCCGTTCCACCGTCTCCACCTGAAATGATGATCTTATCAGCATACGCCTTGGCAACACCGGCTGCTATAGTTCCCACTCCTGCTGTTGAGACCAACTTCACAGTGATAACGGCATCTGGATTTATCTGTTTTAAATCAAAAATCAATTGAGCTAAATCTTCTATCGAGTAGATGTCATGATGTGGAGGAGGAGAGATCAGTGTAACTCCCGGAATCGTATATCTAAGACTTGCTATAAGGGGTGAAACTTTATGTCCGGGAAGCTGTCCGCCCTCGCCCGGTTTTGCACCTTGTGCTACTTTTATCTGTATCTCTTCGGCACTTCTTAGATACTCAGGCGTCACACCAAATCTACCACTTGCTATCTGTTTTATTTTTGATCTTTTTATACTTTTGAGTCTTTGCGTGGATTCACCGCCTTCACCTGAATTTGACATACCGCCTATCTGATTCATAGCCTCTGCCAAGGCTTCATGTGCCTCTGGTGAGATAGAACCCAAACTCATGGCTGCTGTATTAAATCTCTTAAATATACTCTCTATCGGCTCAACTTCATCTATGTCGATAGCCTCTGCGTCAGTCGATAACTCTAAAAAATCTCGTATTGTCTTTTTATCTCTACTGTTTACAATATTTACAAAAGCCTTATAATCCTCTCTATCACCACTTTTTGCTAATTTATGTATAGCTTTTACAACACTTGGATTAAAATCATGATATTCATTACCATCCATATACTTGTAAAAACCTCCTATCTCTAGCGGAAACAGTCTTTTGTTTATATTTATATCATAAGCAACTTTATGGTTAAAATCTATCTTTTTTTCCAAATCATCATAACCGAGTCCCGGAAGAAGTACATAAGCTCCGTTGAAACAGTCGCTCACCACCTCTCTTGAGAGACCGATACTGTCAAATAGTGCTGAGTTTCTATATGAAGATATAGTGGCTATTCCCATCTTTGATATGATTTTTAGTAAACCTTGATTTATAGCTTGATTTACATTTTTTAAGCTAGTTTTTATCTCATATTTGCCAAATTCTCTTCTTTTTGCCTCTTCAAGCACACTTGCATAAAGCATATACGGATATATAGCACTAGCTCCGAACCCGATCATACAAGCACACGAATGAGAATCAAGTGCTTCACCGGATATTGCTATTATACTCACGGCATCTCTTACACCCTCATCAAGCAAAACTTCATGAATCTTACCTATACACATAAGCATAGGCATAGGTTTTTTTTCACTGCTCATACCTCTATCATCAAGGAAGATCATAGTTACGCCATCTTTTTTGACCGCATCCACTACATCATAAGCCAAATCTTCCAAACTGCCCTTGAGATTATCATCAAAAAGAGTCGAGAAAGTTTGGTGTTTATAAGAAGATATATATCTAGGCTTGCTCTCATCTCCAAAAGATTTTAAAACTTCCATCTTTTCTTGCATCAATATCGGAGAAATTGTCTTAATCCTAACAGCATGAGCCGGAGTCTCTTCTAGTATGTTGCTCAGTCTTCCAAAGCCGGTATTTAGACTCATAACAATCTTCTCTCTTATAGGGTCTATCGGCGGATTTGTCACTTGTGCAAATTTTTGTTTGAAAAAATCACTAAAATTTCTCTGCTTTTTGCTAAAAGCTGCCAAAGGTGTATCGTCTCCCATAGAGCCAACCCCCTCTTTGCCCTCTTTCATCATTGGTCTCACGACCATATTTAAAAACTCTTGAGTGATATTAAAAAATCTCTGCTTAACTGCTATATTTTCTTTTTCATAATCAGAAATCTTTTCAAACGGCATCTCAACATACTCTTGCAGATAGATTAAGTTTTCATTTAGCCAAGTTCCGTAAGGCTTGGATGATTTTATATAGTCATCTATATCTTTACTCTTTAAAACTTTATTATACTTCAAATCCAAGCCTATGATTTGACCGCTTTGAAGTCTCCCTTGCTCTTGTATGTCGTCATCTTCTATATCTAGTACGCCGTATTCGCTTGTTATTAAGATTCTATCATCTTTTGTTATGACATACTTTGCAGGTCTTAGTCCATTTCTATCTAACACACAGGCTATATATCTGCCATCGGTAAAAGAGACGGCTGCCGGTCCATCCCATGGATCAAAATTTATACTAGAATACTCATAAAAAGATCTAAGCTCACTATCGATATATGGAGCATTCTGCCACGGCATAGGTATAAGGGATCTTATGGATTTGAAAAAATCATACCCGTTTGCTATCATAAATTCAAACATATTATCCAAACTTGCACTATCACTCACATCATCGCTTGTGATAGGTAGAAGTTTTTTAAGCTCTTTTTTTGAAAAAACTTGACTTTTAAGTGTCGAGTATCTGGCTTTTATGTTTGCCCTGTTTGCTGATATCGAATTTATCTCTCCGTTATGAGCTAAAGTCCTAAAAGGTTGTGCTAGTCTCCACTGAGGCAGGGTATTTGTGGAAAATCTTTGGTGGAAAAGAGCAAATTTTGTTTTAAAATTTTCATCATTTAGATCTTGATAAAACTCTTTTATATGGGTAGGCATAACCAAACCCTTATA
>JALUMZ010000312.1 GCA_027055635.1 Campylobacteraceae bacterium | reverse complement strand
TCATAAGAGTTAAATCCAGTATATTTTTCTATTTTAGTGGTTGTGTAGATCTTCCATCTACCAAGTTTTTTAATATCTAAATCTTCAAAAGTATATACTCCATTTTCTACTTTAAGAGGTTTTAACTTTTTATTGAAATCATTTGTTTCCGGTCTTGTCAATAGTAAATCTATATCAGCATCATTTACAAGTTTTTTTGTTATTTTATTTTTTATTTTTAATTTTAGGGGATTTTTGCCTATTTTAAATTTTCTAATAGAGTAAGATATGACAAAATTTTTATCAAATTCATCCTTTTGCTTCTCTAATTCATAAGCATTATCTTCAAAATCCTGATATGTTTTCATAAAATAGTTTGACTCTTGGACAGGATTGTGTACGGCAAGATTTACTGTTAAAGCCCCACCAATCACAACTGCTAAAATTATCCCAAGTATGGCATGAGGCCAATAATTTCTCTGTGTTTTCTTACTCATCTATTTTTTCTTACCCTATTTATAAAATACCAACCAATAACCAAAATTAAAAAGAGATAGACAAATATTTTAAGAAAAAATATCATATTTCTATTTGTACTGCCTATGCCGCTTTTTAGTTCTATATTTTTTGAATCAGCTATCTGTTGTACCATATCGGCATAGCCATTTAGCATAGCGGCACTTACGCTATAATTCTTTTTGCCGGTTAAAAGTGGGATGATAGTTCCACTCCATGGAAACGGTGAGAGCATTGCTTCTTTATCAAAATTCTTGTCCAAATCAGGAGAGTTAAACACATCTACTTTTTGTTCTTTCAGTGTAATCATAAGTATAGTGTAAGGGTGCTGTAGTTTGGAAGCAAAGGATTTTTCATACTCTACTACACTCTTTCCGTTCAATTCTCGTTTTGCCAAAAGATAGGCGCCAACTCCAGTTTTCTTGTAGAGTTCATTTGCCATCTCTTCTATTTTAACCTCTGTTTTATTTACTATAACACCATCATTATATACAAATTTCTTTGCTTGTAGTGTCACAGTAAATAAAATAAGCACAAGAAGAGTCAATATCTTCTTGTGCTTGTATAAAGTGTTATTATTCATTAACCAACAAATAGGTGATTTGGTGTTAATACTAAGTATGCAGAAACTGCCGCCATTATGATCAATCCAAATGTTATAATTACATCCATTTTATCTGCCATAATATCTCCTTATTTCACTATAACTCTGAGCTTAGAGTTGTCTCTATCTCTCATTTTAAGAGCATGAGGATTAGTTATAGTATATGGTTTGTTTGCAACTTCTTGTTGGGCTTTTATACCAAAAATAGTTAAAACAACTAAAATACTAAGCAACAATACAGTTGCAATTAACATACCAGTAACCCCACTAAGTGTAAAAACACCTCTGTTTGTATTTTCCATCTTCTACTCCTCGCTCAATGAGTTGATATAAGTACCGACAGCTGTTTTTTGCACATCTGTCAATCTTCCATCATTGAACTTAGGCATCACACCTATAGTTCCTTTTTTGCCATGATTTAGTACTTCCGCAACAAATTCAGCTTTTCCATAGTTTATCAAAGCAGGAGCACTTCCGCCCATACCTTTACCGTCCATTCCATGACAAGCACCACAAGTTGCCCACAATGCCTTTCCTTGTGCTACAAGTTCAGGATGTTTACTTTTGCCGCTCTTTGCTAAATCTTGTACTATATATGCAGCAACCGCAGTAGCACTTGCTTTATCCAAAAGACCAGCAGGCATTTCACCTAGTGCGTAACCTTGACCTTTTGAGCCTTTAAGAACAGTATCTACTATATGCTCTTCACTGCCCCAAGTTGTGAGGTCAGCTGCCTTTCCATTCATACCATCACCAGTAATACCATGGCAAGGTGAACATTGAACTAAAAACACACCTTCTCCCATGCCCATTAGGGTTTCATGACTAGGATTTGCCCACTTACTCTCAAATCTTTTTGTATAGTCATTTACTTCTTGATTATACTGTCCTATTTGTGAAAAAGTAGCTACAGGATATCCCATGAAAAAGTACCATAATCCCCACACAATAGTTCCTAAAAAAGCAAGTGACCAACCCATAGGTAATGGATTAGAAAACTCACCAACACCATCCCAGTTATCTCCTGTCAGCTCACCGGTTGCTTTGTCTGTTTTCATCTGTTTGATGTATTTACCAGCAACGCCCACGGTGAGAATTATAATTGCTGCAGCACCGATTAGTGTCAGCAAATTAACATTATCATTCAGCCAATTCATTTTTAACGCTCCTCATTATCTTTTTTGTTGTCTTGTGGATACTTTTCCTCAACTAAGCTATCACTCAAATCATCATTTAGTGCCATATTGGAGTATTTTTCATAATCCTTTGTGCCATCTCTTTGAGATTTATACAGATGATATATATAGGCATAAAATCCGATTGTTAAACCGAAAATCATGGCTACATATCCCCAGCCTTGCAGACTTCTTATGAGTTCCATATCCACAATAAATTCCTTATTTTAGACCATTTAAGTATGCGATTAACGCAACTATCTCTTTAATGTCACCATTTTTATATGCATCTTTAACATCTTGGTTTTTCATACCAGCCACTATTTTACCAGCTTCTTTATAGGCTGCCTTTTTAGCTTCGTCATATGATCCAAGTTTTGGCATACCAGGTTTATCATAAGGAACATTAAAAACTTTTTTTACTGTATAAGCTTCTGCATAAGCAGTCTCTAGGTCTGCACTTTTCTTGAACATAAAGCCATACTTTGGCATGATAGACCCAGGTACAACAGCCGCAGGATCTAGCATGTGATTTTCATGCCAGTCTGTAGTTCTGTAGTTTCCAACTCTATGAAGATCCGGACCTGTTCTTCTACTTCCCCAAAGGAAAGGTCTGTCATACGCATACTCTCCGCTTAGTGAGTATTTACCATATCTATCTGTTTCAGATTTAAATGGGCGAATCAGTTGTGAATGACAAGCATTGCAACTGTTATTTATATAAACCTGTCTTCCTGCAATTTGCAGTGTAGTATAAGGTTTTGTACCCTTAAGAGGTCTTGCACTCTCCATAAAGTCTGGAAGTATCGTAACTATACCTGCATAAGCAATAACCAAAAATACACCTACTGCAAAAAAGAATGGATTTTTTTCTAACCAATGAAACATCTTATACCCCCTTACGCCATAGGTGAAGCATATTGAGGTTCTTTCTCAATTGCTCTACTTGAAGTTGCTGTTTTATAAATGTTATATGCCCACATAAATACACCTATTAGGAAAAACAGACCGCCAACCGCTCTTAGTGTCCAGTATGGATGAAGAACTTCAACTGTATCAATAAATGAGTAAGCTAGGTTACCGTACTGATCAGTTGCTCTCCACATCATACCCTGAGTTATACCAGCTATCCACATACTTGTAAAGTACATAACGATACCTGTTGTTTGAAGCCAAAATTGCGCCTCAACAAGTTTTTTGCTGTATATCTCTCTTCTAAACATTCTAGGCGCCATATGAAAAATAGCACCGATAATCATAAATCCAACCCATCCAAGAGTACCATCATGAACATGTCCCGGAATCCAGTCGGTAAAGTGTGCTAAAGCATTTACAGATTTGATAGCCTGAATAGGACCCTCAAGAGTACTTAGCATATAGAAAGTTGAAGCTAATACATAAAATTTTACAAGTGGATTCTCTTTTAGTTGTCCCCACTCACCTTTCATGGTAAGAAGCATATTTATCGCACTTCCCCAAGAAGGTAAAATCAATATAATGGAGAAGATAGAGCCCATAGTCTGTACCCAATCAGGAACTGTTGAGTAAAGAAGGTGGTGTCCGCCTGCCCAAAGATAGACAAACATCAATCCCCAAAATGATAAAAGTGAAAGTTTATATGAAAATATAGGTTGACCTGACTCTTTTGGTAAAAAGTAGTAAATCATGGCGATAATCGGCACAGTAAAGACGAATGCAACTGCATTGTGTCCATACCACCATTGAACCATCGCATCATTGCTTCCTGCATACATAGAGACTGAGTGATACCATTTACCCATGCCTGCTATGAAATAAGTAGGCACTTCCATATTGTTAAATAGATAAAGCATAGCTACACCTAAAAATGTTGCTATATAGTACCATACAGAGATGTATAGAACTCTCTCTCTTCTTATACCAATAAGTCCAAAGATACTAACTCCCCATAAAACCCAAAGAACAACTATAGCTATATCTATAGGCCATTCAAACTCTGCATACTCTTTTGAAGTAGTTATGCCCATAAGCAGTGAAACCACAACTGCTGCCACTGTTAAGATATATATCCAAAAGTGTAATCTTCCTATGAACATCAAGAATTTTGACTCTGCCATAGAGACCTTCAGAACTCTCTGTCCCACATAGTACCAAGTTGCAAAGATACCACTTGCCGTAAAACCAAACGCAACCGCATCAGTGTGTAGTGGTCTTAACCTTCCAAATGTCCCATACTCTCCAGCTAAGTTACTTAGCTCTGGAAAAGCCAATTGAAACGCAATGATAACGCCCACAAGCATACCCACGATTCCCAGCACAATGGTAGCAACCGTAAAACACTTTGCAATTGTATAGTCATAGTTAATTGCATTACTAGACTGCATCAATTCCTCCTAAAATATATTTTTATGTCACACATTTATCACATAATTACTCGAATTATAGTACAAAAAAAATACGATAAAGCTTAATAGGATTAAATTTGTATTAAATAATTATTAAATTTATAAATTAATTTTATATCCAAGTCCGGGAACATTTTTTATAAAGTTTTTACTTGTTTTTTCTCTAACTCTCTTCACAAATGTTCTTATGGCGGCATCGCTTACATTTTTATTTGTCCATACATACTTTTTTAGCTCTTCATGCAGTACATATGCCCCTATATTTTTCACTAAAATAGATATAAAAAGAAGCTCTTTTTTTGTTAAGGTTATAGTTTTGTCGTCTTTTATCAAAACTCTAGCTATCTTATCAAAAGCATATCCACTTCCAAGATCGATCAAATCACCTAGAGACAAGATGTCTTTAGATATGTGCTCTAGTGTGCTTAGAAGCTCATCAGTATCTATTGGTTTCATAAGATATTTATCTATACCTATATTTATAGCACTCATAAGTCTATCTTTTTCATCAAAAGCACTTAGTATTATGATTGGCGTATCTCTTGATATTTTTTTAATATCTCTTGACATCTCTAGTCCATCAACGATAGGCATCATGATATCGGTAATAACAATATCGGGTTTATACTTTTTAAACTTTTTTAAGCCTTCACTTCCATCTTTTGCTACTATAAATTTTGCAAATTCATCGCTAATAGCTCTACTGAGCGCAGTTCTTATACTGTTTTCATCTTCAACAAACAGGATTGTTAGGCTAGATAAGTTATTGCTCATTGTATTTCTCCTTATGCAGGGGTATTTTTATTTCAAAAGTTGCTCCACTCTTGTTATTATACACTTTTATATTGCCTTTCATACTTTTTTGGATTATCATTTCACTCATATACAGTCCTAGACCTGTTCCTTCGCTTGAGTGTTTTGTAGTAAAATATGGATCAAAAATCTTATCTATTATATTTTCATCTATACCTTTTGCATTATCTCTGTATAAAATAGTAGCATTTTTATTATCAGCATCTATAGTTATATTGATTTTTCTATTTTCTATTTTTCTTTGATTGAAGGCATCTTTTGAATTGTTTATCAAGTTTAGTATTACTTGGTTAAATTCATTAAAATATCCATTTATTTGGATTCCTGTATTGTCTTGTACCTCTACAT
>JALUMZ010000311.1 GCA_027055635.1 Campylobacteraceae bacterium | reverse complement strand
AGTCTGGTCATCCGGTATCACTTCATAGACACTCTTCCATTCACTAGTAAGATAATCATTCATAGTATCTATGATAGCTTTCCCCGACAAATCCTCATAAACCCCAGCACTTGCCCTATCAGACATGGTTAAAATTCCTATTTTTATGGTCATTTTTTCCTCTTTATAATTTTTTTGAAATTATACCTTTTTTTACCTAATTTTATTTTGTCTTGATAATAAAAAGTTATTGTAACATAAACGATAATTATCTATGATATAATAACACAACAACATGGAGGATTGAAATTGAGTAGGTTTATATCAAAAAATATTTTGTATTTTATTTTAGCTGTATTTATTCTTGCTATGTCTATACAAACTATTATGACTGTTTGGAGAAACAAACAAGAACAATATAAAATGGCCTTACAGTATAGTCAACTTCTATCTAGTTATGCTATGATTAATAGAAATTACTACCAACATCTATACCTTACCAAAGCCATACTTCTAACAAAAAATACCTTAAGCGGTCTTCCTGCATATAGTTCATCAATCATAGCCAAAAAATTTTCTAAGGCAAATATCAATAATATTGAGATAAGAACAGTATCAGACACACCAAGAAATGAAGCAAACATGGCGGATAATTATGAGATGAAAGCGATACAAAGCTTCAAAGCAGATAAAAATAAAAAAATGTTTTTTAAGGATTTCAAAGATTTTTATCAATACGCAACTCCTCTTAAAATCACAAAATCTTGTCTAAAGTGCCATGGCAAGATAAGTGATGCACCAAAGTATATCCGCGAAAACTACAAAAAAGCATATGGATACAAACTTGGTGATATAAGGGGAATTATGAGTATAAAAATTCCAAAATTTGAAATAGAAAGATATTTTAACTCTGCTCTATATAGTGAGATCATAAAAAACATAATTCTGTTTGCTGTTTTACTGATACTAGTGTTATACATATCAAGAAAAAATAGTAATTTTAGTAAAGTACTAAATGCCATGGTAGAAGAAAAAACCAAAAAACTAATAGAACAAGAGAAGCATATACTATACATCAGCATGCATGATGAGTTAACAGGACTTAAAAACAGACTTTGTCTAAAAGAAGATATGAAGCTTTACAGGATTGGGAAAATGGCCTATATTAACATAGATGGTTTTAAGAATATTAATGATTTTTATGGAGTTAAAACAGGAGATACTGTACTTAAAAAATACGCTTTATATCTCAAAAGATTAGTAGAAACTTGTGGTCTTAGTATATATAAATTACCATCAGATGAATTTGCCCTTTTTTGTCACAAAGAAAATATCACAAATGAACTTTTTTTGATAAATATCAAGAAAATTATCACAAAATTAAATAGAAAAATATTTACAATAGAGAATCAAGACATAATACTATCTTCAACAGTGGGTGTCTGTTTTGAAAGAAATCAAATAATGAGCAAAACAGACATTGCTCTAAAGAAAGCAAAAAAAGAAAATATAGAAATAGTAGTATATGACAAAAACGATAATATAGAAGAGCAGATACAACATAACTTCAAAATGATAAAAAAGATAAAAAAAGCCATAGAAAAAGATACGATAATACCTTTTTACCAACCAATATATGATATAAAAACACAAAAAATAACAAAATATGAATCACTTGCAAGAATCATAGATGAAAATGGAGCTATAATACCACCAAATGATTTTCTAGGAATTGCAAAACAGACTAGACTGTATCCTAGTATCACTAATAGTATGATTAGAAAAACTTTTGATATGGCAAACAAACATCCAGACATCTCTTTTTCAATCAACCTTTCCTCAGCCGATATGCAAGATGAAAATATAATTTCCTTTATAAAAAAATCCCTCAAAACAGTTCAAAATCCCAAGAAAATACTCTTTGAAATACTCGAAAGCGAAAGTATAGAAAAATATCAAACTATAAATCATTTTATAGCAGAATTTAAAGATAATAATTGTAAATTTGCTATCGATGATTTTGGAAGTGGATATTCAAATTTTGCTCATATTACAGAGTTGAGTGTAGATTTTTTAAAGATAGATGCAACACTTGTAAAAAACATATATACCGATTTAAAATCATATGAAGTAGTAAAAACAATAGTAGGTTTTGCTAAAAATATCAATGTTAAAACTATCGCAGAATATGTTGAGTCAAAAGAGATATTAGATAAGCTAATAGAATTAGATGTTGATTTTGCGCAAGGTTACCATATAGGAAAGCCAAAAGAGAGTTTAGTAACTGACCTTACGCATCAAACATAGTGCTTATTCACTATTTTTTTTCAAAGCAAACACAAAAGCTATACAGACAAAAGAGAGAGCAGCTGAAATCTGATAAGTCTCATTTAATCCTATCACATCTCCTAATTTTCCAACTATATAGACTACTATCGAACTCACTCCAAAGTTCACAGTCATATAGATACTATTTGCAAAAGTTGGCATTCCTGAGTTCAAATCCTGCACACTTGCTAACAAAACCGGTCCTGTTGCAAAGAGAAAAAAGCCAAGAACTGCCAAAAGTGGAAATAGTAAAATATCGTGATAAAATACAAATAAAACCATAAATATTGCTGATATCACAGAAGAGAGTAAGAGCATATTGTATCTACCAATCTTATCTGAATAAGACCCAGAAAACAGCGTACCCAAAACTGCAAAAAATTGTAAAACCGACAAAGAGATACCTGCATACCACAGGCTTGATCCATTTTGTGTAAGATAAACTGGCAGATACAGAACTAAGACGGACTTCATGGCAGATTGAAACATCATAAAACCACCAATTATAGTAAAAAAAGAGGTGTATTTTCTCATAAAATCTCTAACATCGCCTTTTTGCTTTTTTTTGGTAAAACTAGAGTGTATCTCAAAATTTTTAAGCTTCCAAAAGAGAAGCAGAGATGCTAGCAAACCGAAAGGAACTAGCCTATATGTGCCCTCCAATCCCCAAAGAGAGATTCCAGCTGTTATCAAAAGAGGTCCGACAGTCCTTGCGCTCTCGCCTCCTACCATAAAAAAGCTCATGCCAACACCAACTCTATCACCAGCAGCCTCTCGTATCAGTGCAGGACTTGGAACATGATAAAGTGCAGCGCTAAGACCTGCTACAAAAAGCAAAATCAAAGCCACTGTGTAAGAGCTGGCAAGCCCCAAAAAGCTCATGCAAATCGCCGTGATTGAAGGCATCAGTATCACTATAAGCTTGACACCACTTCTTTCTGCCATCAATCCAAAAAGAGGATTAAAAAGTGCGGGTATGCGTCTAGCGATATCCAAAAAAGCTGCCTCACTAAGCGAGATGCCAAGTTTGCTTATCAAAAGTGGCAACATCGGAGCCAAAAACGAGCTATAAACATCGTGTGCAAAGTGTGAAAACGATATAGTTAACACCTCACCTCTTCTAAATTTTTTCATACCTATTCTCCTTGCTTATGTATAAAACCGCTTATGAATCTCTCTAGTATATCTTCTTCATCAACTTCTAGCTCTTTATCACTGTTTAGCCAATACTCAATATAGCCCATAGAAAAGGAGTTAAACACATAAGCCACCTGTTGATAATCTAAATCTTCGGATAAATTATGCTCAAATGCCAGCTTCTCAAATTCATCTCTTAAAAATTCAAATATTGGTTTTGTCAAATCACCATTTTTAGTATTTAATTTGGAGAAAAAGAGAGGATCTCCAAGCACAGGATCTCTTAGGGTTTTTTTCTTGTTTTTAAAAATTTTAAATTTAAGCTCAAGATATTTTAATAGTCTATCTTTTGGGTTGACTACATGTATGCATGCTTCCCTAATCTCTTTGCTAAAAAGCCTTATTTGGTATCTTACATATTCATGAAAAACATTCTCTTTTGAGCTAAAAAGTTTATATAGTTGCCCTACTGATATGCCACAATTCTTAGCCAAGTCATTCATCTTGACATTTTCAAACCCTACCTCTTCAAAATATCGACAAGCTTCATCAAGTATCAGATTTCTCTTTAAATCTTTTATTTTAGATGCCATTTTAGTTTTTTTCATTCTACTTCCAAATCTATATTTATCGAAATTATAAAAGAACTTTGCTTAATTAAGAATAAGTTTATAAAAAAGTGAATATAATTCACAATTCAAAAATAAAAGGTGTGTTGATGAAAAAAATCGGAACTATTATTATAATACTGCTTATCCTCTTTTTTGGATATCAAGCAACTATTTACCTCTCTTACAGATCAAAAAATGCCGTGAGTGATGCTGCATTTATCAAAAGCGACTCTATCTCAATATTAAGTTTTAAGGTGCCTGGAAAAGTTATTGAGATGAAAAAAAACGAAGGGGCTAGTATCAAGAAGGGTGAAGTGCTAGCTCGAATTGATGATGTTGACTTTCAAAATGCCAAAAAACAGATAATAAATGGCATAAAAGCGACAATAAAAAGCAAAGAAGCACTCAAAGAAAAACTCAAAAGAGTAGGAGATGAACTTAGTTTAAATGAAAAAATAGCGAAAAATAATATAATCTCATACAAACAAAAAATTAAAGCACTAGAACTCTCTATCAAAGCAAATAAAACAAAGCAAAAAAAACTGACTCTTGATGAGAAAAGATATAAAAGAATGTTAAAGCAAAAGCTCATATCTAAAAATATTTATGAAAAAGTATCGACTGCCAAAAATTCACTTAGCGATATGATTCTCTCTGCTCAAAGTGAACTAAAAGCAACAAAATTAAACCTCAACAATGTTAAAAATGCTCTTGTGCTTTCAAAAATCAAGAAGACCCAAACAAAAGAGATACAAACAAGCATAGAATCACTAGGGCTAAAGATAAAATCTATGCAAAATAAACTCCAAGAAGTAAATAACAAGATAGGCTACTGCACGCTATACTCACCAATGGATGGCAAAATAGCCAAAAAATTTGTAAATAACTCTAGTGTTATAGATGCTGGTTATCCAGTATATTCTATGGTTGACCCAAAAAATCTACATGTAGAGGTACTGCTCTCAGAAAAGAAACTAAAGGGTATCAAGGTCGATAATGATGTTGATATAAAAATCGATGCCCTTCCAAATAGAGATTTTAAAGGAAAAGTTCAAAGCATATTGCCAACTTCTGCTTCAACTTTTTCGCTGATCCCAAGAGATATTGCAAGCGGCGAATTTACAAAACTAGATCAAAGATTTACTATAAGAATCAGCCTTAAGAACAAAAAAGATCTTCTTGTCGGTATGAGCGCAAACATAGCAATAAAAAGAGAAAAATAGATGCAAGAGAGCGCCAGACAAAGCTGGGATATAAGCTCAAAAGAGAGAGCAATATTTAGCATCATCGTGATGACTGGAGCTTTTATGGCAATACTTGATACTACTGTGGTTGATGTGATTGTGCCAAAACTTACAGGCCCACTATCAACCGATATGTATGGAGTCCAATGGATAATCACAAGCTACATGATAGCTGCTGCCATAGCACTTTTAATCACAGAATACCTCATCAAAAAATTTGGGGCAAAATATATATTTATAGCTGGAGTTGCTCTTTTTACAGCATTTTCTTTTATGTGCGGCATGTCAGATACACTCTCTTTTATCATATTTGCAAGAATTTTTCAAGGAACAGGTGAAGCACTCATTATGGTTACAAGCCATATCATGATATTTTCATATTTTCCACCAAAAAAACAGGGTTTAGCCATGGGAATTTATGGCTTAGGAGTCAGTTTTGCACCTGCACTTGGTCCTACAATCGGCGGATATCTAACAGAATATTATAACTGGAGGATGGTATTTTTTATCAATGTTCCAGTTGGATTGCTATTGAC
>JALUMZ010000310.1 GCA_027055635.1 Campylobacteraceae bacterium | reverse complement strand
GGTAAAGGTATGGGAATGGGAAGAGGTATGATGTGATGAAATATCCGGCATTTTTTGATACCATTGAAAATATTATTGTTTATGATGAGTTATGTAAGTTTTTGGGCGTAAATGATGATGGGATACTGGAGTTTAGTTATACTGATATAGTTAAAACAGCAGGTCATAGTTGTGCTACTGTTACCGGAGCTTATCTCATGGCACAAAAGGGGCTTAAGGCACTATATGAGGATAAAACTCCTGAACGAGGCAATATAAAAGTAGAGCTTCAAAAAGCACCAAGAGAAAATAATACCGGAGTAGTAGGCTCTGTTATCTCCACTATCACAGGAGCTACTTTAGATCTTGGTTTCGGAGGTATTCCTACCGGAAAATTCAATAGACGGGATTTGCTATTTTTTGAAGCAGACATAGAACATGACCTTTGTTTGAGCAGACTTGATAACGGCAAGAGAGTTTATGTGGATTATAGACCGCAAAAGGTAGTAAATCCTATGAGCATCTTAATGAGTGCTATCAAACCCGATGCCGCCGAAGAGGATAAAAAAAGTTTTCCTCAAAGATTTCAAAGCATGGTTCAAGAAGTTTTTGAAAATGCTGATAAAGTTATCGAGATAACATATTAATTTTACTTTACAGGATTTAAAAGCCCTGTAAAGTAAATATCTTATATAATTCTTACAACAAGGGTATTTAAATGAAAAAACTATTGTTATCTCTTAGTCTATTTTTTACTGTTACAGCAATACAAGCAGCAACATTAACAGTAGTTGCAACGGGCTTGCAAAACAATAAAGGAGTAGTACAATTTTCTCTTTACAATAAAGATGGAACCATTCCTGATAAAGAGTTGAACAAATACTATAAAATGCAACGATCATCTATAAATAATATGAAAGCAAAGGCTGTTTTTAGTAATTTACCGAGAGGTAGATATGCAGTTAGCATATTTCATGATGAAAATAACAACCGTAAAATTGATAAAGGCTTCTTAACACCCAAGGAGGGTGTAGGGTTGTCAAATTTTAAATCGATCAATCTTTTTCACTTGCCAAAATTTAAAAAAGCAAGTTTTTTACTAGAGGATAATAAGAAGATTGAAATTAATACTATCTATTTTTGATTTTAATTTAACAAAGGGAGAAAAAGAGTGATAAAAAAAATTATATTTATCATCATAACACTTATAATTATTGTTTGGGCAGCTTTATATTTAAAAAAACAAAAAGAGCAAGTTGATAATTTACCTGTAGCCAAAGAGTATTTAAAAAGTGTGGATATTGTTTTGACTAAAGAGGAGCAAATTTCACAAAAAAGAGAGTTTTTAGCAGAAATTTTACCATCTAAAAGTGCAAATATTGCTACAAAATTTACAGCTAGGATTAAAAAGATATATGTCAATGAAAATGATAAAGTTACAAAGGGTCAATTGTTAGTTTCATTGGATGATAAAGAGGTGTTATCAGCTTTATCATCTCTTAAAGAGCAACAAAATGCTCAAAAAATAGATGTAGCAAATGCAAAAAAGATTTATACAAGAAATATAAAACTATACAAAACAAATACAATCTCAAAAGATGTATTGGATAATTCAAAAGTGGCATATTATGCCAAATTATCTGCTCTTAAAGCTACTGCTGAAAAAATTATCCAAGCAAAAGCACAACTTCAATATCTAAATATAAAAGCTCCGTTTAGCGGCATAATAGGCTCTAAGCTATTGGATGACGGATCATTGGCATCTGCTGGAAAAGCCATCATAACTCTTAATACAAATGATCAAAAACTAATATTTCTATTTTCTCAAAATGATAAAAAGATAACAAAAAATCAAAGAGTTTTTTTAGACGGCAATGCGGTAGGATACATTTCCAAGATATATGATGATGCTAAAAATTCCCTTTTGGTAGCTGAAGTAAAGTTGGATAAAAAATTACCGTACGCAAACAAATCTTATAAAACTATTGAAGTAGAAGTTGGCAGCATAAAAGCTTGTACACTTCCTCTTAATGCACTTTTACATAAACAAGACGGAACTTATGTAATGGTGTATAAAGATAAAAAATTTTCCCAAAAAAAAGTACAAATTATTTTAGAAAATAGTAAAAAAGTTGCTATCTCTTCTTGTCTTAAAGAGCCTGTTGCTACTGCATCAGAGGCAAAATTATCTATACTTCCAACTTATGGAAAAATTATAGTCAATAGAGTCAAATAGCATGAAAAAGGATTTTTCTATCGTAAGCTATTTGCTTAGCAGACCATACTTTATATTTTCATTTTTGACACTATTTTTATTTTTAGGGGCTGTTGGATACAATAAAATAGATAGAAAACTATTTCCTGACTCCAACTACCCAACAGTAGCCGTTGTAGTTGTTCAACCCGGAGCTTCTGCAAAAAGTATAGCCACAAATGTATCCATCCCCATAGAGGAGGAGTTATATACATTAGACAAAATTAGAAGAGTTTACTCAACTACCATAGATGAAGTAAGTGTTATAAGTGCTGAATTTGACTATTCAAAGGATATTGATGCGGCTACAAGTGATGTAAGCAATTCTCTTGATAAAATAAAGTCAAAACTACCAAGCTCCATACTAGCTCCTCAAATCATAAAAATAACAGCGGCAACAGCTCCTATCGTTACTTATGCTATCAGCTCAAAAGATAACTCCATCCCTTTGGAAGATATAAGACAATTAGCCTCTACCAAAATAAAACATGACTTGATAAGACTAGAGGGTATTGCGGGTGTAGATGTATTTGGCGGATATGAAAAAGAGATAGAAGTTGTTGTTGATAAAGATAAATTGGATAAATACAATCTTGATATAGCAACCGTTATAGCAAAATTAAAAGCAAATGATAATGACTTTGCCATAGGCTTTATAACAAATAAAAAAATTAGGTATCTTCTTAGGTCAAAAGGAAAAAGAGATACTATTTCCAAGCTAAAATCAATCAATATAACAAAAGATATAAAGCTAAAAGATATTGCAAAAGTCTATTTTGGACATTATGATAACTCTGCAGAGTATTACGGTAACTCCAAACACTCAATCGCTTTGGCAATCCAAAGAGCAGAAAATGCAGATGTTATTAAAAGTATAAATTTAGTCCAAAAAGAGATAGATAAACTTAAACTCAAATATAAAAATCTTAACTTTACTATAACTGATACTCAAAAGGATACTGTTGTTCAAAGTACTGACAATATGTTCGAATCCCTAAGAGATGCTATCGTTATGTCAACTATAGTGGTATTTTTCTTTTTAGCATCTTTTAGACAAGTTTTGGTAGTACTTGTAACTATACCTCTTGTATATGCATCAACGGTAGCACTTATGTGGGTTATCGGTATTGAGTTTAATGTTGTAACTTTAACAGCTATTATCTTGGCTCTTGGACTACTGCTTGATGATGCCGTTGTGGTAATGGAAAATATAGAGCGGCATTATCGTGAAATGAATGATGAGATACATAAAGCCGTTTATGAAGGTACAAAAGAGATAATGTTTGCAGACCTCAGTGGAACTATTACAACCATGATAGCACTCTCTCCTATGCTTTTTGTCGGTGGTTATCCTCAAACTATCTTTCAGCCGTTAGTGGGAACACTTTTGCTTGCTCTTGCTGCTTCTTATGTTATATCTATCACGGCAGTACCGCTATTATCGCTAAAAATCCTTACTATCAAATCCCCAATCATCTTAAAAAGTGAAGCACTTTTTGAAAAATTTGTAGGAGGTTTCAGCGAGGCGATAGCAAACTTTTTTGCAACTGCCGTATCATGGGCTATCAAAAGTAAAAGTATCGCATTTGTCTATATCGCTGTTTTGATATTTTTATTTGCCATAAGTATAAAAGTTGTAATGCCGGTTATCGGACAAGAGCTAATGCCTCCTATGGATACAGGTGGAGTTAAGATAAGCATTACGGTTGATCCGAATTTACCCATAGAAGCTAGTAAAAAAGTAGTAAAAGAGGCAAACAAGATCATAAAAGAGCAAGGAAAATTACTCTATCTTTCAAGTGCTATCGGTAGTGAAGCAGGTGTCATGAGTATAGGAAGCGGTAGCGGGATAGACCATATAAGTATAACAGCAACTTATGTTGATAGACACCATAGAAAAGAGAGTATTTGGCAAATAGAAAGAAAATTAAGAGATAAATTAAACAAAATAAAAAATATCCAAAGTGTTGATGTTGTTGACTATGGTGCAACGGCATTGGCAAGCTTAAGAGCAAACATAGATGTTACTTTATATAGTGATGATTTGAATAATTTGCAAAAAGCTGGAGATATGGTTGCTGATGCTATGCAAAAAACCGGAGGAGTAGTATCCGTATCAAAAACTTGGCTAAACAATAAAAAAGTATATGAGTTTGAAGTAGATGAAAAAAGGACATCCTACTATGGTTTGAGCAATGAAGAAATATCAAGACAACTCCAATCATTCATAAGAGGGGCAAAAGCTGCATCATTTTATCTGCAAAATAGTACAGATTTTGGCATCAGAGTCTGGACAAATGAGAAAAAAAGAGACAATATCAAAAAACTAAAATCACTCCTTATAAGCACCAAAAAAGGCAAAGTTCCATTGAGTGATATTGTAACTATCAAAGCCGTTAATGAGCCTTCTCTTATCACAAGAGAGGGTTTAAATTATACTCTAAATGTTTACGGTTTTAGAGAAAAAGCGGCAATTTCACATATTATGAGTAATTTTGAAAAAGCTTTCAAAGGTAAAGTTTTGCCCGAGGGTGTTACTATGGAACAAACAGGCGATATAAAACAGTTTCAAAGTGCGGCAAATAGAATGATAGGGGCTATCGGTTTTGCTATTATTCTTATACTTTTTACACTCATTGCTCTATTTAATTCCGTAAAAATATCTTTAATGATTATTTTATCTATCCCTCTGACTCTAATAGGTGCCGCATGGATGATGCTTATCATGCACTATCACACTTCTATGCCTGCAATGATGGGTTTTATATTGCTAAGCGGTATCATTGTAAATAATGCTATTTTACTTATACATTTTGCGATAGAAAAGATGCAAGCAGGGCTTGGCAAGGCTGAAGCTATGATAGAGAGTATCAAGATAAGAACTAGACCCGTTTTGATGACGGCATTTGCAACATCTGCAGGAATGCTACCTGTCGCACTTGGTTCAGCTATCGGCTTAGAGAGACTTGCCCCTTTGGGAGCAGTTGCCATAGGCGGCTTAATAGTGGGAACATTTTTAACACTTTTATTTATACCGTTAGTATTTATTTGGACTATAAAAAAAGATGATATAGAGTCAAATGAGATATAAAGTAGATTATTGATTAAATTGTACAGAGTTTTAAAACTCTGTACAATTTAATTTATGCGTAAATAGTAGAACCGAATGCATCGGTAGTTGCTGTTTGCTGTGTTTGGGATTGGTTGATCATATCTAAAAGTGTTTGTGCATACTCGTCGCTACTCATAGATGTTGCATCAACTTGTTTCATTTGAGCTATCATTGACTCTCTATCTGTTTGAGAAAGCGAACTCATTTGTTCTCTTAAAGTATTTCTATCTTCAACCGATAAATTTTGCATGATATCTCTCATACCGTTACCACCTTTACCTTGCCCTTGTCCTCTACCTGCACCATGCATATTTTGCATCTGCATTTGTTGCATTGAACCACTTGCATTTACATTCATAAAAATTCCTTAATTTTTTATTTTGACACATCAAAGTATATAAAAAGTTTGTTAGCTTATCGTTAACTACTCAAGTTCATCCTCCTCATCTTTTGGATGAAGCAACTCCTCTATCTCTTTTGCAAGAGCTTTTTTATCAATTTTATGACTTTTTTTCATATAAATATTTTCTTCAAGCTTGTTCACCATCTCTTTTATCTTTTTATTTT
>JALUMZ010000309.1 GCA_027055635.1 Campylobacteraceae bacterium | reverse complement strand
CTCTTAGCTTATCTTTCTTGCCCCCTTCTATCACAAGAGTTATATTTTTTGGTTGGAGTGAAAAATTTTGGTCATTTTTTAGGATTTTTACATCACTGTATTTCAAAACCATATCTACATCTTTGTCATTTTCATCTACAAGACTTGTAGCAATTCCCTCTTTTCCAGCCCTTGCAGTTCTACCTATCCTGTGCGTATATATCTCTTTTGTGAAAGGAAAATCATAATTTACAACCATACCCAACTCTTTTATATCAAGACCTCTAGCAGCAACATCTGTAGCGATGAGTATAGGGCAACTCTCATTTTTGAACTGAATCAATACATCATTTCTCTCATATTGTTCTAAGTCACCATGGATCGCTAGGGCATCTATATTTTTATCTCTTAGATTGGTGGCAAGTTCTTGTGCCTGTATCTTTGTATTGCAAAATACTATACTGTTTTTTGGTTTGTAAGTAGTAAAAATTTTAACTAGAGTCTGAAATTTTTCATTTGAATTAACTTGAAAAAAATACTCTCTTACGCTATTTGTCTCTTCTATATCTGTAGTTTTTATATTTATCGCATTCTCTTGTAGTGTCTTGCTTAAAGTGATAATATCATCAGGAAAAGTAGCTGAAAACAGAAGTGTTTGATATTTTTTTGGCATAAATGACAGTATTTTTTGTATATCTTCCATGAAGCCCATGTCGAGCATTCTATCAGCTTCATCCAATACTAAAGTTTTAAGGCTATCTGCTAGTTTTAATGAGCCTTTGTCTAGGTGAGCTATAATCCTGCCGGGCGTTCCTACTGCTATATGAGCTTTGTGCCTTAGTGAATTTAATTGAGGCTTAAAGGCAACACCTCCACAGAGTGTGGTTATCTTAATATTATGTTTAAATTTTGCCAGTTTTCTTAGCTCTAGTGCAACTTGCTCTGCTAATTCTCTTGTTGGGCACAGGATTAAGGATTGGATATCAAATTTTTTAATATCCAGTTTTGAGAGTAAACCTATCCCAAAAGCTGCGGTTTTTCCGCTGCCTGTTTTTGCTTGAGCCAATATATCTTTGTCGTCCAATATATAAGGTAAGCTTTTAGCCTGCACAGGTGTCATCTTAAGATAATCTATATTTTTTAGGTTTTGCAACATCTCCTTTGAGAGAGGCAGTATTGCGAAACTATTTTCATCACTCATCTAGTATCTTTTGGACTCTTCCTACTTGATTGTCGCTAAGTCTCACTTTTATGCCGTGAGGGTGTTTGGGGGAGTTTGTGAGGATATCTCGTACGATACCCTCTGTCAATTTACCGCTTCTTTGGTCTTGTTTTAGGACAATTGCTACTCTAAGACCACTTTTGATATCTCTTCTTAGTTTCCCATCTTTCATTTTGGTTGTTTTACCACACCATTGTAGAAAACTTTACATTTTCCTTTTTTTGCAGTTGGAATTTTTGGAACTTTTACGCCAAAACTACTAAGTAACGAAGAGACTGTCTTGACAGTACTTTTTATGCTTGAAGCATCCATCTTGACTTTTGGCTTTGAAAAGCTCCCTTGAATAGTTTGAGAGAAGCTTGCACAATTTTTAGAATCAAGCACGCCGAACTTCATATCTAAAAATCTTTCTCTAACTATATCTAGTCTGCCTTTTAAAGCCACCCTGTTTTTGCCTGTAGATGCAGCTATATCACTCAATTTGACGATACCTTTTGATATATCTACTTTTACATGTAAGCGCTTCAAGAGAGTAGTTCCGCCTTGTCCACCGGCAAAAACTCCACTCAGACTTCCTTTTTTTGCAAAGCCTGAGGCCAAGGATAAGCCTAATTCTGTTGGATTCATCTTTTTACTGCTATTGTATTTCTCAAGAATCTTGTCTAGGTTGAAACCTTTTATACTAACGCCTTGACCATCTATCAACGCAGTACCTTTGAGTGTTTTTTTGATAGTTTTTATATCACCTAAGCTTAGAGTAAATTTCTTGTGAACCTTTACTACCCCGTCTAAAAGGTCTTTTTTTAGATACCCTTTTGAAAAATTTGCTACTTTAAATTTAGGTATATCTAGCTCTATATTGAGAAATGGTATCTTTTTGTTCAGATTTAGTTTGGCATTTGCACTTGCTAAGGAGTCGTACATGTAGAGTTTCATATTTGACATTGTCACTATAGCATCTCTCATATTTGCATCAATCTCTATGTTGTTTATAGTGTATTTGTCAAACAGTATCTTTTGGATTTTGGTTTTTGCATCAAATGATATGGCTTGGAGTATTTTTTTGGCAGGATTGAAGCCTATGTTGTCAACCGCTACATCTATATTTTGGATTTTTGCTTCTGTTTTGGATTTGAGATCTTCAAAATTGATATTTGCATTCTTGATTCTAACCTTTTTTATGGTAATTTTTGGTAATTTTGCCTCTTTGCCCTCTGGCTCTTTTTTAACCTTTTTAACCTTTTTTGTCTTTTTATTTAGAACTTCAAAGTTAAATTTCCCATTTTTTAATTTTTTAATATCCAAATTTAGGTTATTTAAGACTATATACTTTACTTTTACTTGTCTGTTTAGCAGAGGTTTGATTTCGACTGCAACACTAAGTCTATCCATATCAAAAAACTTTTGATAAGATTTGATTTGAGGATTCTTGATACTCACTTTTGATATAGATATGCCAACAGGTGAAAATGAAACAGATATATCTCCATCGATTTTCATCTCATATCCGGCACTATCTTTTACAGCTTTTTCTATTTGAGGTTTGTATTTATTTAAATCCACCATAGAAATAGCAACAACTAGTGCTATGATGATAATGGCAAAAATAGCTACCATGCCTATTAGAAACTTCTTCATTTTTCTATCCTTTGTATGATTTCTTCTGTTACATGTAGAGGGTCACTTGAGTTATATATCGGTCTTCCAACTACTATAATATTTGATTTTTGTTCTTTTGCGAACTCTATGGTTGCTACTCTCTTTTGGTCGTCATTTGTCTCTTCTGGTCTTATACCGGGAGTCAATGTTATAAAGTTTTCATCTGTATTTGATTTTATAAGATTACTCTCATGAGCCGAACAGACAACCCCGTTAAGTCCGCTGTCATAAGCATCTTTAGAAAATTGTGTTGCTTTTTCTTTTACTGTTGTGTTATAAATATATCTAAAATCATCCTCATCAAAAGATGTAAGGGCAGTTACTGCTAAGACAAGAGGTGGATTTTTGAGTTTGGATATTCTTGACATTACTTCTCTCATGGCACTCTTGCCGCTGCTTGCATGGATATTGAACATGTCAATATCAAGGTTTGCCATGGATTCTGCAGCATCTGCCATAGTATTTGGTATGTCATATATCTTTAGATCCAAAAATATCTTAAAATTTGGATTTATCGATTTTAACTCTTCTACTATCTTTTTTCCATCTCTTATATATGATCTGAGTCCAACTTTCATCCAAATATCTCTGTTTTTAAGCTTTCTAGCAAGTTTTATGTTTGCGTCAAATGTGGGCAGATCAAGAGCAACACATAATTCCATCTAGCCGACCTTTGCTTTTTGCACAGCATCTAAGACACCATTGATAAACTTTGGTCCTGTTTCATTGCAGAGTTTTTTTGCCAGCTCAATCGCTTCATTTATCACAACAGCGCTATCAAGATCGGTATAAATCAACTCGTATGCACCAAGTCTCAGTATAGCTCTCTCCACATTTCCTATATTCTTTAGATCCCACTCTTTTAAGTGTGTGTCTATTAATCCATCTATCTCTTCTAGATTCTCTTCCACTCCTTTATATAGTGAGAGTGCAAACTCTTTTTGTCTGTTTCTTATTTTTTTCTCTTCAAAGATCTCATTTACAAACTTATTTATATCACTATTTCCTATATCTTGTGCATAGAGTAAACCGACTATGCTCTCTCTTACTTGATGTCTAGTTGCCAAGAAAAATCCTTATAAATTTTTATATAGACTGACAAGTTCTATCAGACCTGTCATAGATTCAAAGCCTTTATTTCCAGCTTTGCTTCCGGCTCTCTCGATCGCTTGCTCTATCGTATCGGTTGTCAAAACACCGAAAGTTACTGGCTTTTGATATTTTAGTGCAGTATTTGCTATACCTTTTGTTGCCTCGGCAGATATATAATCAAAGTGTGGAGTGCTTCCACGGATGACTGCACCGACACAACAAATACCATCATACTTATTTTGTGCTAAGAGTTTATCAAGTACAAAGGGTATCTCGTAAGCACCCGGTACCAAAATCAAATCTAGCTTGTCTTCATCTCCCCCATGCCTTATGAAGGCATCTTTTGCACCTTCTACTAATCTGTCTGTTATTATATGGTTAAATCTGGCATTTATAATCGCTATCTTTTCATCGCCCTTTAGTGATAAGCTTCCTTCTATAACTTTCATATTAATCCTTGAGTATATTTTTTAGACATTATACTATATTTTGTATTTCTTTTTCTTTTGAAGATTATTAGGCGAAGTGCATGTTATATATTTGTCACAATTTAATTCTATTTATATCACTTTTCAACTAAAATATTTAAAAAATAAGTTATAATAAAAATAACATCACGACTTCGGAGAAATTTTTGGATGCAAAACTAGAACTTCTTATAAGTATAAGTAAAAATATGAAAGTATTGTATGTTGAGGATCAAGAAGATGTGTGCAAGCAAACACTAAAGATTCTTAAAAACTTTTTTAACGATGCGACATTGGCAAAAAATGGAGAAGACGGATTAAAGAAATTTAAATCAAATTCTTATCATATTATTTTTACCGATTTAGAAATGCCTAAGATGAGCGGTATGACTCTAATACGACACATACGAGAATTAGATAAATATATCCCTATAATTATATTTTCAGCTCACAGTAAAACTGAATATTTTCTAGAGGCAATACAAAGTGGTATAGATGGATATATTTTAAAACCATATGATTTTACTCAAATCTCAGAAGTTATAGCAAAAGTTGTACTGAAGCTTGATATCAAAGCACAATATACTGATGAAATCAAACTGAAAGATAATTTTATATGGGATAAAAAAAATAGACTGCTCAAGAAAGAGGGCACTCTAATAAAACTAACAAGAAATGAAATGAAATTATTCGAAATACTCACATTTTATATAAACAATTTTACAAACAATAGCGATATAGACATGTTTGTATTTGGTGAAGACTCCAATAATAGCAAGAGAATTAGAAATCTTGTATCAAGGCTCAGAAAAAAACTCAATATCGATCTTTTTGAATCAAACTACGCAAACGGATATAGACTAAAAACTAATTGAGACATTTTAGAGATATTTTTTTAATACAATACATAAGTTGAAAATTTTTTGGAGTCTATATGAAAAGTTTGTTGAGTTTGATTATAACTATTTCATTTGTTTGCACAATGCTAACGGCAAAGGAATGGAATGTCCCCTAAAAACTAGACATTTTTTAACCCAATAAAAACCTATTTTTTTAAAGACTCCAAATTATACCTTTTTTCAAATTCATTTGGTGATAAATAATCCAAATAACTGTGTCGTCTTTTTGAATTGTAGAACATCTCTATATATTCAAAGATTTTAGAAGCTGCAACTTCTCTTGTATGAAATACCTGTTTTCTGACAAGCTCTTTTTTAAGCGTCTTAAAAAAACTCTCTGCAACTGCATTGTCATAACAATTTCCTCTACGGCTCATACTGAGTGTAATGTTATACTTTTTTGCTAATTTTTTATAGTCATAAGAGCTGTACTGGCTTCCTTGATCTGAATGGAGGATAACGCTATCCTCTTTTGTCAGACGTGCTGTTGCTATCTGTAAGGCACTAATGATAAGTGAAGTTGTTTGATGACTTCCAGTTGCCCAACCTATTACCTTTCTACTGTAAAGATCAATAACGGTTGCAAGATAGAGCCATCCTTCATGTGTTCTAATGTATGTTATATCACTGACCCAGCTTTCATTTGGCTTGTTTGCAATAAAA
>JALUMZ010000308.1 GCA_027055635.1 Campylobacteraceae bacterium | reverse complement strand
CTTTAAAGGTAATACAATTAAAGGCAATATTGAAAGCGTAGTCAATGACTCCTATAACACAAGAGTTACCGAAAATAAGTGGGATGGCAACTATTGGGGCAATTATGAAGGTTTCGATAAAAACCATGATGGCGTAGGTGATACACCCTACAAAGTCTACTACTATGCCGACAAAATTTGGATGCTAAACCCAAATGCGAAGTTTTTTTATGGTTCACCAGTAATCTCAATTTTGAATTTTATGGCAAAAGTGGCACCAATTTCTGAGCCAGTGGTGTTACTAACAGACAAACACCCCAAAATAACGGAGGGAAAATATTATGGAAGATAAAAAGAGACGGAACTTTTTAAAAGGTGCCGGAGGTTTTAGTATTGTGGCTTTAGCTACGGGAGCAGGGCTCTACTTTGCACCAAAGTTAAAATCAGACAAATTGCTACTCAGACCGCCTGGTGCAGTAGACGAAGATGACTTTTTAAAGCTCTGTATTAAGTGTGGACAATGTCTGCAAGTATGCCCTTATGACTCTATAAAATTAGAAGATTTAGCCGGCGGAGCAAGTGTAGGAATGGCATATATAAATCCTTTGGAGAGAGGTTGCTATTTGTGTTCTGCATTCCCTTGCATTTTAGCCTGCCCAACAGGTGCACTAAATCACGAAAAAGATGAACTAAAATTCGTGCATATGGGCATGGCAGTCATTGTGAATGAAAGCGCTTGTTTGGCTCTAACAAATAAAAAAGTTCCAGATAGTGCAATAGATAGAATCTATGAACATACGAAAGTTATATCTTCAAACGAAAAAGCAAACCATAAAGTTGAAATTACAGGAAGCGAGAGCGAAAAACAAGATTTGCAAAAAAAATTATTACAAAATTTAGAGAAGTCAAGAGGAAAAGAGTGTACAATTTGTGCAGATATGTGCCCATATACACCTGACCCAAAACTAGCTATTGGAATGGTAAAAAAAGATAGTGGCTTAATACCAGAAATTCGTGATGCCTGCGTCGGCTGTGGAGCATGTGTAGAGCTTTGTCCAACGCAAGTATTGAATATAATGCCACGTGCCACTTATGAGCAAATATATAAAAAAGGAAAAAGCAATGCTTAGAGTTAAAATTATACCTATAATATGCGCCACATTGATTATTGCAGGTTGTGGAAACAATGACAAACAGAGTGAAAATGGCAAAAATGGCGAAGCTACGAAAGCAGAGGCTCCTAAAATTGTTGTGACCCAAAATGCAGTAGATACAAAAGTTGCAAAAAAGAGTTCCGAAGAGAACAGTGGGCAGTTTTATTACTCTTATAATAAAGAGAAAAACAGCACCTATAATTCTACTGACAGCAAAGGCAGAACCACAATAGATGCCTATTTGCATATCCATTCTCCGTATGAAAAGGTTAGAATAACTATGATGATAAAAAGGCTTAGCACAGACTATATTATCAAGTGTTCACCTTGCCATGATGACTATGCAAATGGTGTAATTGGTCCATCCCTGCTTGGGAAAGATAGCGATTTTATCTATAAAAGAATAATGGAATTTAAAAGTGGCAAAAAGAAAAATGTATTAATGAAAGAGCTTGTCTCACAAATAGATGATACCAAATTACAATCAATTGCTAAAGAGATAGCAAACTTTAATAAAGAGATACTAAAAATGAGGAGAGGAAAATGAAACACATAATTGCAGTAATTGCAACACTACTGGCTGGATGGGCAGCAGTCTATATGATTGGTTTGGACAAAGAGGTAAACAAGCTCGATAATATATCAAAATTAGTAAAATCTACTGCTATGGAAGATAATAAAATCAAGGTACAGACACATACAAATGGCAGCGCGCAATCTAGTAGTGTGCAAAGCAATAGTCAGCAAAATGATGAAGTGGCAAATAAAATCAAAGCACTCAAGGAAAAAGCTGGAAATATAGCAGCATTTAAAACAAGTACACTTTATAAAAAGAGTTGTTCATCTTGCCACGGTAATATTGGCGAAGGAATCATAGGACCAAAACTTATTGGCAGAGATAAAGCCTATCTCTTAAGCGCTCTGAAAGATTTTAAAAGCGGTAAACGAAAAAATTATGTAATGTATGGACTGCTTGGCAATTTAGATGATGCAAAAATAGAAGAACTAGCAAGCGAAATTGCTACATTCAAAGCAAAGCTAGACGAAGCCAACAAATAAATGTAGGGTGCGGTGCCTTCATCGCACATTGAAAGCTTAGAAACGAAGCAGACAAAGGAGTCAATTATGGATAAGTACGGTGCAAGTGCCAAAGAGTTGCTTGGCAGCTCTTTTTTCTCTACCTTTTTTTATACAAATGCAAAAGGAAAAAAGAGACTAACAATAAGAGCTTGGCGATGGATTAGTATAATTATAATCAATCTACTCTTCTTCCTGTCGTTTTTTATCGATTTTCAATTTTTAGAGGGTACGCTCAATGGCTCTAGGCTTTTAGGATTCCACTTAATTGACCCATTTACCGCCCTAGAAATTTTTGCAGGCGAGCACCATATTCATACCAATGTGATTATCGGAAGCGTTACACTTATTGCTTTCTACTTTTTAGCAGGTGGTAAAGCGTACTGTTCCTGGGTCTGTCCATATGGGCTACTTAGTGAAATAGGCGAGCATATTCATATGAAACTTGTTCGCAAAAAAATCATCAAAGAGCGTAAATTTAACCCAAACATCCGTTTCTTCTTCTGGGCAGCCTTTTTAATAGGAGCAGCACTTGATGGGTATCTAGTATTTGAAGTTATAAACCCTATTGGAATCTTTAGCCGTTTTATAACGTATGGCTGGAGCTTGGCGATTGTATGGGTTTTAATAATTTTACTTTTCGAAATTTTCTTTTCACGTCGAATGTGGTGTAAATATATATGTCCGGTTGGAACTACATATAACATGCTAGGTTGGGTAAGTATGACAAAGGTAAAGTGGGATATGGATAAATGTGACCACTGTGGTGCGTGCCTAACTGCTTGTTTCGAAGACCATGTAATAGAGTTTACCAAACATAAGTACGATAAAGAACGTAAAGAGAAAGACATAAAGACACAACTTGTGGTAAATGGTGACTGTACACTTTGTGGCAGATGTTTTGACGTTTGCCATACAGATGCTTACGAATATGACTTTAGATTAAAAGATTTAGTATGATAATCGAAGCTAAAGATATCGCTAAAAAATTTATGAAAGAGTATGTGTTGGATCACATAGACTTAAATATCCACAGTGGCGATAGAGTAGCACTAATGGGTCCAAATGGAGCCGGCAAAACAACGCTTGTGCGCGCAATTTTAGGCTTTTATCGTTTAGATAATGGTCTGATGCAGGTATTTGGCAAAGACCCTGTTAAAAGTCGTATAGAGGTGCTTAACGGTATTAGTTTTATACCACAATTGCCGCCACCTATAAAGTTAAGTATAGAAGAGCTATTAACATATGTAAGCAAAAGCTCAAATATTCCCTCAGAGAATATCTTTAAAGAGGCAGAGCGAATGGAGCTAAACTTAAAAGCCAATCTCTCTAAACCATTTTTTAAACTCTCTGGCGGAATGAAGCAAAAGCTATTAATTGCAATCGCTCTCTCTAAAAAAAGCGATTTACTGATATTCGATGAACCGACAGCAAACCTGGACCCAAAAGGGCGTGAGCAGTTTTATGACCTTTTAGACGAAATAGATAAGAGTTGTTCAACCATATATATAACTCACCGCTTAGATGAGATAGAGCCACTAATAAATAGAAAAATCTATATGGAGTTGGGCAAAATTATAGAGGACGAAAGGTTGTAAAATGCGAATATTAAATATTATATTTATCGCCTTTATAATGACTATAACAAACGGTTGCAACTCTAAACCAAAAGGCTCAGTTGAAAAAATGCATTGGGACAGAGATATGTGCGAGCGCTGTAAAATGGCAATTAGTGAGCGAAAATTTGCGGTAGAAGCTGTAGATATAAAAAGAGACAAAACATATAAATTCGACGATATCGGCTGTGCAGTGCTTTGGATGAGTGAAAATAAAATCCCACTAGATAATAATATAAAATTATGGATTACAGATGCAAAAACAGGCAAGTGGATAGACGCAAAAACTGCTATCTATACGGATGATTCTTTAACACCTATGGCTTACGGTTTTGCAGCATACACCAAAGAGACCCTTCCCAAAAACCACCACACGGTAGATTTTAAAAGTGTTGCAAAAAAGATATTTTTAATAGAGAAACTAAATACACAAAAGGTTCAAAGTCAATGAAACATTCATATATCTCTAAAAATAAATATAAAAATTATGAAGGTTTCTCTTGGCAAAGGCAAAGCTTTAGTGAGAGGAATTTTCAAGGGGCTTTGCTCCTTGAAAAGGAGATGTAATAATGAAAAATATATTTTTAATAGCCTATTTGGATATAAAAGAGTCTCTTCGTTCAAAATGGTTTTATGTATATAGCCTTGTATTTGGTGGATTAATGGCACTGTTTTTTATTACAGGTGTCTCTGATGCCGTAGTAATGGGCTTTACAGGGCTTAGTAGAATGTTACTGATTTTTATACAGGTAACCATTATAATTCTGCCAATATTTATACTGATAACAACGGTAAAATCAATTTCTGGCGATAGAGAGAGTAATGTTTTAGAGTATATGCTCTCTTTTCCAATCTCGCTAAATCACTACTATTGGGGTAAAATGCTAGGACGATTTGTTACAGTCTTTATGCCGGTATTTTTAGCTTTGGTTATGGGAGTAATATTTGGTTTAATAAAGGGTGGTGATTTGCCCTGGAATATTATATTTTTATACTCAATACTCCTCTTTTCACTCTGTTTTACCTTTTTAGGGATAGCATTTTTCCTCTCTTCAATTGTTAAATCAACCGATATAGCATTAGGGAGCTCATTTGTTGTTTGGATACTCTTGCTCGCTTTTATAGATATAGCACTCATAGGATTAATGCTTCAAAACAGAGTAGACGATAAAATAATTTTAACCTTGGCAATGCTAAACCCTATAGAGGTATTTAGAATAGGAGCCATTAGCCTGTTTGACCCAGAACTGACTGTTATAGGTCCAGTTGCATACTATCTACTAGATACATTAGGCACAAATTTACTGATTATTTATGCTATAATCTATCCAATAATAATTGGCGGGCTATTTGCACTATTTGGCTATTTAGCCTTCAGAAAAAAAGATTTAATTTAAATTAAGGGTGAAGGCAGAAGGATGAAGGGTGAAGGGTGAAGGCGGAGAATATATTTTTCTTTCCCCCCTTCAACCTTCACCCTTCTACCTTCTCCCTTGAAACACAAGGAGCAATAATGAAAAGACTATTAATACTAGCACTAATAAGCTACGGACTCTATGCAGGCGAAATAAAAATAACTGACCAAAATGCAACAGACGCAGTCTATGTTTTACCACTCAAAAAATACCCAAAATGGCTCACCGAAGCAGAGCTGGCAAATGGCAAAAAAGTCCAATTTGTATCGGTAAAATCGATGATGACAGTCTACCAGCACCAAGCATACTTCAAAAAACATAAATTTATAGATGCCAACATAACAAAAATATACATCCAAGACTTCACAAGCGGACGCAAAGTAGATGCAAAAAAAGCAGTCTACTTATTTGGAAGCCGAATAGCAGGCCCCCACGGAGACGACTTAATCCCATTCGAAAACATAGACAACGCAAAAATATTTATGTTTAAAAATGGCGGTACCAAAATATTAAGATTCAATAAGCTAACAAAAGGGTTGATTAGATATTTGGATATGTAAAAGAGAGAAAGAGATGCCTCCTTGGGAGCTGAATACAACACTCTTTAAAAAAATCACAACAACAAAATCTTACCGAGGTATCACCTATTATTACCCCACCAACTATATATCCCAAACATTTGGATACCAAAATTTAACTCCGAAACGCAACCCCCCATTTCTAAAACATCCTCAAAATAGCTCTCAAGCTGCTATTTCCGTGCCATAGAACACTTCATAAGGTGT
>JALUMZ010000307.1:3282-6092 GCA_027055635.1 Campylobacteraceae bacterium | reverse complement strand
TCTTGCATAACCCCTTGTAGTCTCAGCAACTCATAGATAAATCTGAGCGAGGCAGTTTATCTCTTGCGTAGCCAAAGCTACGGATGAGATGAACTAACGAAGCCTCAGGCTTATCTATGAGTTGCCCAAAGGGAGAACTTAGAAGTAGCAATCTTGTATAAAACTTTTTATCGCGATAGCTTTGGCTATTACTTAAAAAAGGTTTTGCACAATCTTACCACTTCTAAGTCCTCTGAGACTATAAGGGGTTATACAAGAAGTCTAATAAAAGGTTTTATTATGATAAATGTACTAATGATAGAAGATGATACAGAATTTGCTGAAATATTAAGTGAGTATTTAGCAAAGTACAATATAAAAATAACAAATTTTGAAGATCCTTATTTAGGACTGAGTGCAGGTATAAAGAAGTATGATTTACTTATTTTGGATTTGACACTACCGGGAATTGATGGTCTTGAGGTGTGCAAAGAGGTGGTTGAGAGATATGATATACCTATTATCATATCTAGTGCGAGAAGTGATATAAGTGATAAAGTTATAGGGCTTCAGTTAGGAGCTGATGATTACTTGCCAAAACCTTATGATCCAAAAGAGATGTATGCAAGGATACAAAGCTTAATCAGAAGATATAAAAAATCAAAATCCAAGAGTGATGGAGCTTTAGTAGGCGGTGATAGTGATTTTAAAATAGATGAGAAGAGACATCAGATATTTTTAAAAGATGAACCTCTTAACTTAACTCCGGCAGAGTATGAAATACTTTCATATATGGTTAAGCACAATGGATACTCTATATCAAGAGAGCAACTAGTCTATAACTGTAGTTCCCTAAAAGACAAAGGGAGTAAAAGTTTAGATGTTATTATGGGAAGATTAAGAGCTAAGATTGGAGATAGCTCAAAAAATCCCAAATACATTCACTCTGTAAGAGGTATCGGATATAAGTTGGTTGGATGAGACAATCTCTTAGTACAAAAATAACTATCATTTTTGTTTTTTCTCTTGTTCTTTTGGGTATGTTTTTTACCCTTTTGGTTACATATCAGGATGAGAAAAATATAGAGTACATGAAACAGAGGCAGTTTCAATCAGTCAATTATCTTTTTACTCTCTATCGAAATAACTATACCCCTAAAAATATCGAGGAGTATTTCCATACATTTGGTCTGAAAAAAGTACAAAATCCTACTCTCGAAGAGGCAGTTTTATCTAAAGGAGTGGTTCTTTTCAGGAAAGCTATAAATTTTGACAGTTTCTCATCTATAAAATATAACGACAGGTACTACTTGCTTGTTGATAATATGATGGCAAGAGTCCTTTTAGAGAGTCAAGGCATGAAGAGCAACGATGAACAGCTCTGGATAGGGTTTATTATCGCTTTGATTATATTTGTCTCAATGTATATATCTATACTAAGAAGCATATCACCACTTAAAGAGTTGAGCTTGAAAATTCGAGAGTTTGCAGGTGGAAATATGCAGATAGACTGTAAGAGTGACCAAGATGATGAGATAGCAGAGGTTGCAAATGAGTTTAATGAGGCCGTAAAGAAGATTTCAGCTCTTATGAACTCTAGGCAACTTTTCTTAAGAACTATAATGCATGAGTTAAAGACTCCTATTGGAAAAGGCAGAATCGTCTCTGAAATGCTAGAAGATGAAAAAGCAAAGAGGAGACTTATCGCTATATTTGAGAGGCTCGAAATCCTGATAAATGAGTTTTCCAAGATAGAGCAACTTGTTTCTAAAAGCTATACTCCAAACTTCAGAGAGTATAAATTGGTCCATATAATGGAACACAGTATCGATCTTTTGATGCTTGATAGTGAAAAGAGAGATGAGAGTGTAGCAGTTGATATAGAGAGTGAATTTGAGCTAAGAGCTGATTTTGAATTGATGGCATTGGCTATGAAAAATTTGATGGACAATGCCATAAAACACAGCAAAAACAAAAAAGTTGATGTACGAACACAAGAGAATGAGATTATTTTTGAAAATAACGGTGAAAAACTCCCGCTTGATATAGATGAGTATTTCAAACCATTTGTTTCAGGAAATTTAAAAAAAGGCTTAGGCTTAGGCTTATATATAGTAAAAAATATAGTTCAACTGCACAATTTTACACTAGAGTATCACTATTTTGAAGATACAAAAACTCATCAGTTTAAAATAATAGGGGTAAAGGATTAGTGTTGAAACAAAAATTAGATAAATTCAATAATTTAGTTGAGGCTTTTGAGTCAATTCCTACGATAGGAAAAAAATCTGCACTAAGGTTCGCCTATCATTTAGTGTTAAATGATACTTTTCTAGCTATGAAACTCTCAAATGCGATAGAGAGTGCAGTTAAATCCATAAAAAAGTGCCAAACCTGTGGCGGACTAAGTGAAAATGAGATATGTGAAATTTGTTTAGATGAACAACGAGATGATACAAAAATTTGTATCGTAGAAAATGCAAAGGATATGTTTGTGCTAGAAGAAAATAGGCTTTTTAACGGTAAATATTTTGTATTAGACAACTTAGAGAAAGATAGTATCGATAGACTTAAAAATTTGGTTCAAAATAGTGTGCAAGAGATCATATTTGCCCTGACACCATCTATATCGAGTGACGCAGTGATACTGTTTATCGAAGATCAATTAAGCAATACAGATATAATTTTCACCAAGATAGCCCAAGGAGTACCTACAGGAGTTCATCTTGAAAATGTTGATATGCTTTCTCTCTCAAAAGCTATAGATTTAAGGGTAAAGGTTTAAGTATATATGAACTTTAGCTATTTTTTTGTTTTAAAATGTTATCATA
>JALUMZ010000307.1:0-3272 GCA_027055635.1 Campylobacteraceae bacterium | reverse complement strand
TTTTTAGCTAGGAAATAGGTTTGTTCAAGAAGTCATTTAAAGTTAGAGTTTTTTTAGTTTTTCTGTTGCCAACTATTTCATTGGTCTATTTCTCTTTTTACTTTATATCTATGAAATATAAAGAATTAGACAAAACGGCTAGTCTGCTTTCTTCTTCTCATATGACAAAATCCATAAGTAAGTTTATTCATAATCTACAATTAGAGAGAGGTTTGAGTGCGGGATATATAGTAGCTAAAGATAAAGATATCTACAGACAAAAGCTTCTTGAGCAACAAAAAATGACAGATATTGCATATAGAGATTTTCTTGACTATATCAAGTCATATTCAAAAAATACTAACAATATGGACAAGTTGGTATTTTATAAAAACCGTGCAGATATCTTGGATGTCCTTAAACATCTGCATCAGTTAAAGAGTATCAGAAATTCTATCTTAAAATCATCCATATCTTTTAAGGAGGAGATGAGTTTTTACACATATACAAATGCGAAATTGATGGATATCATTCAAGTATTGTCAAGTCCGTCTTATAGTTATAACGGTAACTCTATGGATATATACAAACTTGTGTGCCTTGAAGAAAATGCCGGTTTGGAGAGAGCTTATATCTACAACGCACTTTTATCAAGAAAATCTTCAAATAGCGAGACTAAAAAAATCTTAAATTTTATAGCGACTCAAGAAAATCTCCAAAAACAGTTTTTAGCAGATGCCTCCTTAGAAGATTTGGCACTCTATAATGATATAATAACTCAAAAAGCACAAGAAGATGTTGATAAGCTAAGAGAAGAGTATTTTAAAGGCAAGTTAGACTTTAGAGATGCAAAAAGGTGGTTTTTGTTTAGCAGTAAAAGAATAGATGAGTTTGATAAATTATCTATAAAAATTATAGATAACTATCTGAAAAATGTTAAAGAAATTCATAATAATGCAAAAGGTGCACTCTTTTTAACACTATTCTTGTGGATATTAGCTATAGCTTCCTTTCTACTGTTGATGTATATCTTAAACAGACTTATAGATAGTGAAGCCAAACTATTGGAAAATCTAAGGATTGCCTCTTATGCCTTTGATGCTCATGAAGCTATGACGATAACAGATCCAAATGGAACAATCTTAAGAGTAAATAAAGCTTTTACTCAAATTACAGGGTATGATGCAGCAGAGGTGGTGGGTAAAAATCCAAGAGTTCTAAAATCTTTCAAGCATAGTGATGAATTTTACAAGGAGATGTGGAGAGACTTGCATACTAAAGGGCGTTGGAGTAGTGATATATACAATAAAAGAAAAAATGGTGAAATTTATGCAGAGAGACTCTCTATAACAGCTGTTAAAGATGAAAAAGATATAACAACACACTATATCGCTCAATTTTTAGATATATCAGAGTTAAAAAAAGCAAAAGAGGATGCAGAGTATAAGGCTAGACATGATACGCTTACAGAGCTTCCAAATAGAATCTCTATGATAGAAAAGTTAAGAGAGGAGCTAGTAAGAGCTAAAAGACATAATTTTTTAGATGCTTTTTTATTCATAGATTTAGATGCTTTTAAGTCAGTAAATGACAATTATGGGCATATAGCAGGAGATAAGCTTCTTGTTAATGTCGCTAAGAGATTTCAAAACTCTGTCAGAGAAGAGGACTATATAGCTAGAATAAGTGGAGATGAATTTTGTATTATTTTATTAGATTTAGGAGATAGTGAAGATAGGGCATCTGTTTTTGTAAAGGATATATGCACAAAAATTCTAAAAAATCTCGAAAAACCATTTTTTATAAATGAACATAAGATAAATATTAGTGCTAGTATAGGAGTTAAAATTTTTCCTCAAGGGATGGAAAATGTAAATGATGTTATAAACAGTGCGGACGCTGTTATGTATAAGGCAAAAAACAAGGGAAAAGGTCGTACAGTCTTTTTTAATAAAACTATAGAGCATAAAATCCGAGAAATGGTACTTTTTAAAGATGAAATCAAAGAGGCTTTTAAAAAGAGACAATTTAGATTTTATTTCCAACCAAAGGTAAATTTAAATACAAACAGAGTTTGTGGTGCTGAACTTTTGGTAAGGTGGCAACATCCTACAAGAGGCTTGCTCTATCCTGAACATTTTTTGCAAGATATAAAAGATTTGGGTATGATTACCGATGTGACAAAGTTAGCTCTAGAAAATGCATGTAAATTTATAAAAGAGAATAAAGATGTATTAGAAGGCACACTCTCTATAAATATAAGCTCTTTTGAACTTAGCTCAAATATTTTTGTGCAGAGTGTCAAAGAGATCATTTTGAGCCATGAAGTAGAACCCTCATTTATAGAACTAGAAGTTTTAGAAGATGAACTACTCGATGATTTTGACTCTGTCGTTTTAAATATTCACAAATTGAGAAATTTTGGAATAAAATTTTCTATTGATGATTTTGGAGCTAAATACTCCTATACAAAGTATCTTAAAAAGCTACCGGTTGATACGCTAAAAATTGATAAATATTTCATGGAAAACCTAGATGACGATTCAAATAAAGAGTTGGCTAAAATGATGATAAATATCGCTAAAATATTTAAATTATCCATAGTTATAGAAGGTGTTGAAAATAGAGATCAGTTAGATTTTTTTCAGCAAAACAGTGCAGAACAGTTTCAAGGATTTTATTTTAGCAAAGCGATAAATGAACAAGAGTTTAAAGAATTTATCTCTAAATTTTAGGATGAATCTCTATCTTTTTTGGTTCAAATAGTTCTGTAGCTTTTCTTATAAATGAGTTACTTAGTATCTCATTTGCATCTATCTCGCCCTTGTCTTTGCTTAAGTGCTCTGCTACGCAACTTCCACAGTTTTCACCCTCTTTATTTTGTGTGATTGGTGGTTGTGCTTCTTCGTTTTCAGTAGTCTTTGGTATATTTTTTTTCTGAGGTTCTGAAATCCCACTTTTTTCCATCTTTATGACAGTATCTATACCAAAAATCTCTTGCACAAAGTGCTTTATGATACTTGAAGCATGGCGAAGGATCTTTTTACAAGATTCGTCTGCCCTAGAGTTTAATTTCAGTATTTTATCTTCAAAAGAGACAAATGTGATGGACTTTTCAAAGCAAATTCCTGTATCTAAATTTCTATCTTTTAGTAAAAATACCAATCTTTGAAATCTCTCTTCTGATTTTTTGTCTTCTTGATGTTTTGTATCTGCCTTGCTTTGAGTTGTCTCTAGCTCTGGTTTTGTTTGGCTTTTCACCGCTTTTACCTCAAGTGTTGGCTCAACTCTAA
>JALUMZ010000306.1 GCA_027055635.1 Campylobacteraceae bacterium | reverse complement strand
ATCAAGAGTGATAAAAATCTAAATTACAAAGAAAAACAATTTCATATAAGATCATTTCAGGAAAAAATATTTAAACTAAGAAGAGGAGAGTTAGTAGCCTATGAAGAGTAAGCAAAAAAGATGCTTGGCGCTATTTAGCGGTGGACTTGACAGTATGATAGCAATCAAACTAATGAAATTACAGGGTATTGAAGTAACTGCTTTAAATATAAATATAGGTTTTGGTTCAAAATTAGACACCAGCAAACTTATGGAAAAAAGAGCAAATATGGCAGGTGCTGATTTTGAAGTGATAGATGTTAGAGATACATACATAAAGAATATACTCTTTGATCCAAAATTTGGATACGGTAAAAATTTCAATCCCTGCATAGATTGTCATGGCTTTATGTTTAAGATTGCCATGGAATTACTATCAAAATATGATGCCTCTTTTTTAGTTACAGGAGAAGTAGTCGGGCAAAGACCTATGAGTCAAAGAAGTGATGCTTTACAATCAGTAAGAAAACTAGCAGGAGATGAAGAGGGCTTGATACTCAGGCCTTTGAGTGCAAAAGTGATGAAACCTACAAAACCGGAGTTAGAAGGCTGGGTAAAAAGAGAAGAGCTTTTAGGTATAAATGGCAGAGGAAGAGAAGAGCAGTTGGCATTGGCAGAAAAATTTGGCTGGGATGATTTTGAAAAACCCGGTGGAGGATGTCTTTTGACAGATATAAACTTCACTAAAAAGATGAAAGATTTTATCAAATATGATGATTTGGAAGTTTCCGATATCGATGTTTTGAAAAATGGAAGACAATTAAGGCTTGATGATGGTGCAAAACTAATCATAGGAAGAGATCAAGAAGAGAACAAAAGGATAGAAGATATAAAAAGTGACAAATATATCTTTTTGAAAGCCAAAGATGTACCCGGCCCATCTTCGCTTTTGAGTGCAAACGCTACACCAAAAGAGCTAAATTTAGCAATTAAGGCCGTCTTATCATTTGCAAAAACTCAATTAAATAAAAAATATGATATAATTGTCGGCGAAAAAATATTTAACGAATCGCCTTATGAAAACCGGGCTGATTTGCGCAAATATTTTATCACCTGACTTGGGGTGTTAGCTCAGCTGGGAGAGCACGACGCTGGCAGCGTCGGGGTCAGCGGTTCGATCCCGCTACACTCCACCATCTATCAAAATGTTACATGCAAAATCTCTGGCGAAGAGTAGTTTGGAACATTATCATAAGTAAATACACTATAAAACTTATCTCTATCTAGCGAGCCAAATGTGTCAAAGGTGTATTCATCTTTTCCACCATATATCTTAACTCCATCCATGAAATTTTTTGGTGGATGAAATGAATTTCTCACAACATACGAGCCGACAAAATCACCATCTTTAGGATTTGTCCATAAAAGTTTTATTTTGCCATTTTCTATGGTGTATTTCAAATCTTTTACTTTTTGCAGAGGCTCTTTTCTTTTGTTTATATACTCTATGATGAGTTTTGGATTTGCCCCCCATCTCACTATGCGTCCAACTACTCTTGATAGAGATGTCGTAGCATTGATGATGATCTCCAACTCTTTTTTATCTTCATGTACTTTTTCTAATTGTAGCAACGAGAGTGTATCAAACATAAAATAGTGTTTTCTTTTCTTGTTTAAAAAACTATCTTGCAATTCATACCCTATATACTCTACACTTTCTCTATTTTTTACATCTTCATAACTTGAGATCTTCTCCTCTTTCTCTAAAAGTTCAAGATAAAAACTGATACCTTTTGTTGTTTTATAGGTCGTTTGATTTTCTAACTCTATATACGCTCTAGTTATGACTGTTGTATCAGGATTTGGCAAAACGGATAAATCATATCTAAGATGTCCATATATTTTATTGCCTTTTTTATCAAAGCCACTCTCTAGTATCTCTCTTTGCATACCTACGCTTATCTCTTGTGATAAAGAAGGGATGATTTCTATTTTGATACTAGGCAAAGTGTATTTTATCTCTAGCATTGGACGATAGTGGAGACCTCCGCCAAAAGTTCCATATCCTATGTCATACTGCATGATTTGCGAATCCTCGCCATAGGGCAACTCTTTTGGTCCATCCAATCTAAACAGGACGCTATTTTGATCTAATCTCTCTTGCAAAAGCGAACATTGATACGAAGAAAAATCCCAATAATTCCAGATACCTTGAGTTAAATTTTGAGACTTTATAGCATCTCCGATAACTTGCACACAAGGGGCATTCTCTACTTGTTTAAAATCAGTTACATCATTTACCTCATCACTGTCTATCAAACATAAATTCCACTCACCAAATCTCTCAATTTTTGCCCCTACCCTATTCATAGGATAGAGATGAAACCTCGCCTCTTTTATAATAGCATCGTTTGGCACAGAGCTTAAGTCATAACTAATCACTCCATCGCAGATGCCTTTGGCTTTATTGATCCCGACAAAAAGCGAGTTTTTTCCAAAATGTGCTCTATTGACTTCGCTCATATTTTCACCAACATACCCTGTTCCATCTTTTAGTGCAAACAACATTTTTGAAAATTCTGTATTTTTTAAATCCGTCTTTACCTTTACAACAGGCACAAATGGAGATTGTAATTTTGTCTTTTTATTGACTACTCTTATCGTATAGTAATATGACTTGAAAGACTCTAACTCTATATCTCTAAAAGTATGTTCCTTAGTAATTCCTATTATATTATGCTCACCACATGGAGCCTTGTCTCTTGTGTTTCTATATATCTCAAAATATATATCATCTCTTAGCTCATATGCCCAAGTCAGCTCTACAAAATCCACGCCAACATCTTTTATAGTAAAATTATCAACCCTTTTTGGGGCAAGCGAAGAGTAGTTGATAGTCTCCTCAAAAGCCTTTAGCAATGCGGGAATATTTTCATTTACAGAACTGCTCATAACCTTCATATAATCTGGGATATTCTTAGTTCCAACCTCAGCTACTAGCGCTAAAATTCCTTTAGAATAATAATACTCTCTACCGCTTCCACTTATCAACTTTGCAGGCGGCTTACCTCTATGAATTCCGTAGTTTCGTCCTGTCACTCTATTTATCTGTTCACTCATATTGGCACACAAGGTATTTAAATCCGTACCGTCTATCTCACTTTCATGTCTAAACTTGTGAGCGGGAAAAAAGACATTTCCTTGAGAGTGATAATCAAGCGCTATAGTGATATTTGGATGAAAATCAACAAACTCTTTTATAGCTCTGGTTTCTGGTTCACTAAAAGGTTCACTTCCACCATAAACATTTGAGCTCATATTTGTAGTTTTTGTAAATCCTACAGAAAAATTACGATTCAAATCAACTCCAAAAGAGCCATCAGGATTTTTCCTTCTGTTTTTTCTCCAAAAAGAGAAGTGTTTTCTTGAGTATTCAAAGCCGTCAGGGTTTAGACAAGGCACTATATATAGAGTTGAGCGTTTTAGATACTCTTTTATTCTTGGATTTATCTCATAGTTATCCAAAATATACTCTATAAATTTTAGAGCAAGTTCATGCCCTATCCACTCTCTAGCATGAATAGTACCAGTAAACAGAAGTGCGGGTTTTTTGTTCGCATCCTCCACATGTAGAGATAGAGTTGCTAATACTATCTCTCTATTTTCCTCAGTTTTGCCTATTGTTTGAATTTTAATGATATCTGGAAATTGAGATTGTGCTTTTTTCAGCAACTCTATTCCTTTATCATATGAAATGTATTGATTTTTCATGATTGAGTTTTTTAGTTAACCTTACACACTTTTTTCTCGAAAAGTTCTACTTTTCGTAAGCTTTAGGGGGTTGCAGGGACTTTAGTCCCTGCCACTTCTGAGAACTTTGCTAATTATAGTGCGTAAGGTTACTTTTTAGTTAACTCTATCCTCCTTGAAACTTACCCAAGCGGATACAATTTTTTTTACAAGCTTCTCCTTGATGCCTTTTATCTTAGAAAATGCACCAGGGTTAAACTCAAGATTTTCTACTATCTCATCTTCACTAAACTCTTCAAATATCTTCTGTATTTTTTTACTGCCAAGACCACTTATGTCTTCAAAAAGAGTCTGTAAATCTTGCTGGTCAATTATAATCTCTGGTGATGCTTCATCCCCACTAGTAGGAGCATCTAGATTTTGAATATTTTCTACTTCCATACTCTTGATACTCTTAAATGGGAATCTGTCTTGAAAATTCCATTTTTCACTTGGCCACTCTTCATAATCTCTTGGGGCTACATCAAGCATAGGATACTGCTCATCTAGCTCATGGATATAGTACTGAGAATCCCCATAAGATTTTTTCTTATCATCAAAATAGGCACCATCATAACTTGGAGTATATTTACCAAAAGTTATATGCCTCATAGTCCTTAGAAGTGAACTATCTATCTTGCCCAACTCTTCCCAGTTAAACATAGGCAGATGAGGTTTTTTCATCTTACCACCACTAAGACTCCACATCAGATACTGACCTATCCAGTCTCTTATATATGGAAATGCAGCAAAAGCAGTAGCACACTCTAAAATCCTTACATTTCCATCTTTTCCATAAGCTACATCACAAGCCCAATACTCTGCATTTGCGGATTTGCTAACTTTCACAGCAAGGTCTAGAACATTTTTTGGAACATCTTGATAATCCATACTTCCACCTTGGCTTGTATTTGTCAGCCAATCACCCTCAGGCGGTCTTCTCCAAAATGCACAAACAGGTTTATGACCGATAAGCATAACTCTGATATCTGCCTCCATCGGTATAAAATCTTGAACATAAATCGGATGGTATTTCTTCTCATCAAAAAGCGCAATAGCCTCATCAACACTATCAACTTTATGCACAAAGTAACCACCATAATTTGAAGGGCCATAACTTCTTTTAACAATTTTCGGATAATCTGTTTGTCTTAAAAATTTATACCCTTTCTCTCTATCATAAAATATATGAGTCTGTGGGATTGGTAAATTATATTTCCATGCAAATCTTGTAACATTCTCTTTTGATTTATTTGAAAATTGTGTATCTAAAGATGGTATAAATCTCACATGCGGAAGCTCTCTTGCTATCTCTCTAAATGTCTCATAAGCGGTAGCGGGTATATTTCCAATCAAAACATCTATCTTCTTTTTTTTAACCTCTTTTATAAATCTTTTTTTATCATTTTTCCAATGATATGTAACTGTTTCTATTTTTTCAGGCCACCCTTTGAAATTTGAATGGTCAAAAAACCTCAATACATAATCCAGGTATAAAAACCCTAATTTAGGTAATCTCATCTATTGTTCCTTTACTTTTCTATCTATTAGATTTACTATCTTTTCTATTTTCTTATCATTAAAGTTGAGTCCTATCTTTTCTTGAGCCGGTGTTGCAAAAGCCGGTATGCCGTTTACTTCTAAAACCACATACTCCTCCTTGTCTCTATCATAAATAATATCAACTCCGGCTATATCCAAGCCTGTTGCAAGTGCTGCTTTTTTTGCAGTATTTACAAGTTCGTCATTTGCTTCTCTTAAAAATATAGAACCTCCACTTGTTACATTTGTTTTCCAGCTGTCTTTTGGTGCTTTTCTTCCATAACATGATATAAATTCACCATCAACTATATCTACTCTAAAATCTGTATTATCATAATTTATAAATTTTTCAACATAAAAAAATCTTAAATCAGCCTGATTTAAAAATGGCATCAAAACATCTAGTGTCTCCTCATTCTCTATCTTGGTAAGCCCTACTCCACCCCAGCCGTCAACTGGCTTGTAAACCATTTTGTGCCAATCTTGTATAAAATTTCTAAGATACTTAGCATCATCTCTATGACAAAGCCTAAAACTAGTACATGGAACTCCACTATTTTTCAAAGTAAACGATGTTTGAAATTTATCCTCTGTAAGCTCAAATGCACCATAGCTATTGATAGTTGGCATAAGCCTGTCTATAACTTTATAGAGATAAACTTGATATTGTGTTTGCTCGCCCGCATTGTAGGAGAAGAAGAGATCCAAATCATTTAAAACCAGATTGTTTATCATAATCTTATCATTTTTTGCAATAGCATATCTGAGATTTAGCCCTGTTTCTACATCAATATTGCGCTCTTTT
>JALUMZ010000305.1 GCA_027055635.1 Campylobacteraceae bacterium | reverse complement strand
TTTGCCATATAGCGAGTCAAAGAAATCAAAAGCGTTGTTTTTATAAAATTCCCAAGCATTTTCACCATCAAGTATGACAAAAACTGTGGCATCGCTGTTTTCATCGTGGATGTTTTTAAGAGCACCTATGAAATTTTCACTTGCTCTGTTTGCTTCTTGAAATCTGTAAGTAAAACCTATCAAATCACTTAGACCATGGTCTCTAAAACCCATGCACATTCCATTGTAATCATAGGGATAGTAGAGGTTTTTTCTATCACTGTTTTGTAGGGATTTTAAGAGTATAGCCTCATCGGTGGCTATCCATTTTATGCCTTGTTTTTTAAGTAGTTCGACACTTTGGGTGTCCACCGCTCCCTCGGCCGGCCAAAAGCCCTGAGGTATAAATCCAAAGGTCTCTTCAAAAAGTTTTATAGCCAAAGAGACTTGAAGTGAGGCATCCTCTTCTAAAGGCTCGAAAAATTTTGGAAGATTTGTACTTGGATTTGCTCTTTTTGCATTGTTTATATCTAGTAAAAGCGGCAAAATAGGGTGGTTTAAAGGTGTAGTAGATACAGAGATAAGACCCTCTACATGTAGAGTCTTGTAATAGTCAAATATGCCTCTTATAAACCCTTTTAGCTCTTCTAAAAGCACTGTTTTATCATTGAAATCATAGTTTTTTTGTTTGTTTATTAGTTCAGATATGATTTTGCTGTTTTGTCTAAGATACACGCCGCACCATGAGAGTATAAATAGAACTTCCAAATCAAAAAAGTCACCATCGCTTAAATACTCTTTTTGATAGAGCGTTGCAAAATAAGGAAGAGGTGATACCATCGTATCAAACTGCGCACTTTTACATATCTTTGTTATCCACTCTTTTTGATTAATATCTAATTCATTTACACTTTTGTACCATAGATTTAAAAAATAATCATATCTTAGAGGATCATCATAGTATAACTTTATCTGCTCTATGAGTGGTGGTGTGATATTAAATGTGGCTTTCATACCATCGTGTCTGCTCATCATCCAAGGCATATCGTAGTAGTCTTTGATGGAGTGCAAAAACACCCAAGGCATCTGCATCACCCCGCTACTGTTGCGGTAGTCAGGCTGATGCATATGCCATATAAAAGCTAAATTCATTTTGCCCAAGAGGCTATCTTTTCGCTGTATTCGTCATATATTCTATTTGCCGATATTTCATCTTTTGCCTGTATGTATATGTTTAAATGATCGCTGTATTGGTCTGGTATCATCAATATCCAATCAGTTTCATTTTCCCAAATCTTAACTCCATCAGCTGTTGAAGCTTTTTTGCCTTTGGAATCTTCTAAAAATTTTCTCATCATTTTGCCTTTTAGGGCTTGAGTACACTCTATTTTTTTACTTGAGTAGTAGAAATCATCTATCTTTTTTGCTATATCTGATAGCTTGATACTGTGACAACTGAGCATCTCCATGATTTTCAAACTTGCATACATGGCATCTCTAGTTACACCAAATTCAGTAAATGCAAAGTTTCCATCCATCGTAGCGATTAGGGCATACTCTTGTAGTTTTTGGGTTTTGAAGTTTGAGTACTTTCCTCTTTCTATATCTAAATTTTCAAATTTTATCATATCAGGAGCCCAGGTAGGTAAAAATACTTTTAATTTTCTATCTGTTTTTTCCAAATTTAAGAGATGAAGGACGCTTAATAACCCTTTTATTTTATCTAGCACTTCTCCCTCATTAGTTATAAGTAGGAGTCTTTGTGCATTTGGATAGATCATAATTCCTAGATCATAATTTAGGCTTTTGACTATATTTGATATATTTGATTTTGCACGGCTCTCTAAAATCTTCATATTTGATAGTTTTTTCTCATCATAGTAGGCATCTAAGACTATATTTTCAACACCTAAGTCATTTAAAAGAGTTGGAAATATATCTGCCGTGCTTCCATGCATAACATCAACTGCAACTTTGAAGCCACCACATTTAATTATGCTGTGGTCTATCTTTTGTTCTATATCTTTTATGTATTTTTTGGACTCCCCGTCTCTTGAGAGTTCGTTTATTTCACCTATCTTTGTATAATCAACTCTTCTGAAATTTTCTGTAAAAAATGCTTTTTCGACACCTTTTATGGAGTTTGAATCAATTCTTAGAGCTTCTTCATTAAAAAGTGTAATTTGTGAGCTTGTTGTATCTACTATGTCTCTTTTAAAGTGCGCTCCACCTACAATTTGACTATTTTTTGCGATAGTGTATCTGAGGATAGAAGGCGGAATGCTTTTCATATCTACCACATCTATCCCTGCACTTAAAAGACCTCCTAAAAAAGCCCTTTTTAACATTCTCGAACTCTTGTCTTTGTCTCTTCCTACTGCAACCTTAGATCCGATTGGTAGTTGTGATGCAAACGCTTCGGCAAGTTTGGAAGCCATCTCACAAGAGAGTTCTATATTGCTTTTACCAGAGACACTCCCACTCTCAAATATAGTGTTTTTATATCGATTTCCAAGCACTAAAGAGTGGCTGACTATGGAGGCAGGTTCTATCTTTTTGTCAGGCCATATCGTAACATCCTGTTCAAATGAGGTGAGTTCTCCAACTTCACACCCTTGAGCCAGTATAAGTCCGGCTTTTGCAGTAATATTTTTACCCACAATATTGTCATAGCAGATAACACAACCATCAAATTTTACATTTTTTCCAATTTTTATATCGCTCCAAAGTACGCTGTTTCTAATATTGCTCTTACTTCCGATATGTGTGTTGTCTCCAATCACTGTATTGTTTAATTTTACATTTTTACCTAAAACTACATTTTTACCTAAAACTACATTTCCAATTATTTCTATGCTTTTATCTAGTGCATAAGGAGTGCTACTATAAAGTGTGCCATCAGGAAAGTCTGTCTTTATGCCGGGAATTTTAAATTTCACATTTTCATTTAATATATCCGCATGTACTTCACGGTAGCTATCAGGATTGCCTACATCTCTCCAGTATCCCTCGAGACTATATCCCATCAGTGCTATATCATTTTTCATTAATGTTGGAAAAAGATCCTTGGCAAAGTCAAAATTTTCACCTTTTGGAATATACTCTAGGATTTCAGGCTCGATTATATAGATACCTGTATTGATCGTATCGCTAAAAACTTCACCCCAGCTTGGCTTTTCTAGAAATTTTTCTATGATATTATCACTATTTGCGATAACAACACCAAATTGTAAGGGGTTATCAACCGAAGTCAATCCGATAGAGAGTTTGGATTTTTTATTGCTGTGAAAGTCAAATAGCTTTTGGAAGTCAAAATCAGTGACCAAATCACCGCTTATGATGATAAAGTTGTCATCACCTATAAGTTCTTGTGCAAGTTTAACGGCACCGGCAGTTCCATAGTCGTCATCTGGTGTTACATAGCTGATCTTTATACCAAAATCACTTCCATCTTTAAAATAATCTTTGATTATTTCTGGTTTAAAATATAGAAGGATGATAAACTCTGTGATGCCAAGATCTTTCAGAGTCATCATAGTGTGTTCCATCATTGGCCTATTTACGATAGGTAACATTGGCTTTGGATAAGAGTGTGTTAAAGGCTGAATTCTAGTCCCAAATCCTCCTGCCATTACTACTGCTTTCATTTTATTTCCCCTTTCAGAGGGGCAAAGCCCCTCTAAAATTCCTCGCGACTAAAGCTTCACCTTTGGTGAGAATACATACTATTTTATATCACTAAAGCTAAGGCTATCGCCTAGAATTATTTGTCTCATACCCATCTTGCTAAACTTTATGGGTAAATTCCTCGCCCCTATTGCTTCACCTTTGGTGAGAATACATACTATTTTATATCACTAAAGCTAAGGCTATCGCCTAGAATTATTTGTCTCATACCCATTTTTTAAATTTTATGGATAAATCTCCCTTTCCTATTGCTTTAGTTTTAGTTAAAATATCACTAAAGCTAAAATTATTGTTTAGAATCTTTTGATTCTTTATTTTTTATACCTCTAATAGTGAATTTTGTGAATTAAATGGTGACATTACCTTTGGTGTGCTTTCATCACATAACCATCTGCCGTCATTTGCTTTATATCCAAATTGATATTTGTTACCCTTGTTAAAAACTTTTGTTATGTAAAATTCTCCATTTTTCTTTCTTTTCATTTTCTCGTTTTTCCAGCTATTCCATTCTCCGCTTAACTCAAGATCATCAATGTTTTCTACCCTAACGGTGAAGGTTACCCATGATTTTTTGCCCTTATTTGTTATTTTTATCATAATTTTTCTCCAATATTTTAAATGCATCCCGATTATAGCTAATTATAGCTATAAAAATTATAAGAATAATAAAAGTTTAATTACCGTGTAAAAGTTTTGGATAGGAGTAGATGGGCACGCTTCGTGTGCCCATGAGAGTTTTAGAGGTTATTCTCTTTTTTGTATTCCATTATCATGGCATATGCTTCGTCTTTTAATTTTAATTTCTCTTTTTTGAGTTTGTCTAACTCGATATCATCCATAAATTCCCTACCTTCATCTACGCTAGCAATCTTTTTATCAAGCTCATTGTGTCTCTCAAAAATTTTAGCAAAATGTGCATTTTTGGTTTTTATTTCAGAAATTATATCCCTATATTCGTGTAACATCTTTTCTCCTTATTGTTTTATCTTTGTATCTAAAATCAAATTTTAACTAATATTTGCTTTAAGTTCTATAATCTGCATTTATTTTTACATATTCATAACTTAAATCACATCCATAAGCAGTGTATGAACTATCTCCCATATTTAAGTTGCAAGTAATTTTAAACGACTCTTTTTTCATCACTCTATAGGCTTTTTGTTCTGTTTCTTTATCTAAAATCGGATGTTCTTTGGAGTAAATCAAAACATCATCATAGTAAATTTCTAATTCATTTTCGTTGCATGTTATCCTTGAAGCTCCTATTGTAGATGCTATTCTTCCCCAGTTTGGATCCTCTCCAAAGAGTGCTGTTTTTACAAGCAGAGAGTTGCTTAATGCTTTTGCCCCTTTTGCTGCTTCTGATTTATTTTTAGCTCCTTTTACTTCAAAAGCTACCACTTTGTTTGAGCCTTCACCGTCTTTAAGTATCATAAGACTGAGATTTTTTGTTATAAAATTCAATGCCTCATCAAATGCCTCTTTGTTATAGCTTTTTTGAGTATGGTTTGCCAATAAGAAAACAGAATCATTTGTAGATGTATCACCATCAACACTTATTTTATTGAAAGAGTTTTGTACACTCTTTTCTAGAAGCTCATCCATATCGTTTTTGGGAATATCGGCATCAGTTACCAAGAAACAAAGCATCGTAGCCATAGCAGGATTTATCATGCCTGCTCCTTTGCATATACCGGCTATATGGAAAAAACTTCCATCATCTAACTCAACCCTAAGAGATAGTTCTTTTGCGAAACTGTCTGTTGTCATTATGGCTTGAGAACAATTTTTTGAATTTTTTGAATTGTAATCAAATTTATTAGCTGCTTTTACTATTTTCTCTCTATCTAGTGGGTAGCCTATAACCCCAGTGGAGCTCATAATGGGATTTAGTAGATCAATATTTTGTATATTTTTAAAGATATAATCTATATCTTTTACGCCCTTTTCTCCGGTGAGGGCATTTGCATTTTTAGAGTTCATTAATATAAAATTTGTTTTAAAATTTTTAGGGTATCTCTTAAAGTGTTTAATAGGGGCTGCTTGAAATTTGTTTGTAGTAAAAACTGCACTTACATCGCACTCTTTTTCACTTCTTATGAAGCCAACATCTAGGGCTCCATCTTTTTTAAATCCAGCACTTATGCCTGAGCTGAAAAAACCATTTACGCTATCCAAGCCATTTTTTAATGAAATTATATTAAACATATTTTAACTCTTCTGGTTTATAATTTTTTTTGATGATATTTTTTGCATCTCTTATGCCTTTTCCTGTTCCAATTAAAAGTAGTTTAGAGTTACCTGTGATTAGAGTATCTCCTCTTGGCATTGGTGTAAATTTTCCATTCTCTTCCTCTATGCCTACTATACTGACATTTGTCATCTCTCTTATGTGTGCTTCCCTTATCTTTTTGTATCTCAGCCATGAAGTTTCAGGAATCTCAACCTCTTCCATATCAATTGGAATATCTCTGCGGTATAAGATATTTTCTAGCATATTTTCCATGTCGGGTCTTACACTCATGGCGCTTATACGCTGGGCCATCAGTTTTGTAGCACTCACAACACTATTTGCACCAAGTTTTTTTAGTTTGTTTATATCGTTCATATTGCTTGCTTGAGACATTATAAAATAGGGCTTTTTTAATCCTATCTCTTTTTCAAATAGTCTAGTTGTTACTATTTGGGCTATATTGTCTGCAAGATTTTCACTTAAAGTTATCAACCCTTTTGCACTTGAAAGACCTGATTTGAGAAGCGCTGTTTCTGTGTGAGGCTCTTCTTGTACAAAGTAGGGGTATTTGTATTTTTCTGCAATCATTGGCAGATTCTCATTGGGTGCTACCACCACAAATGGAATATGATTTTCCCGAAACTGTTTGGAAAGCTCTATTGTGTAATCATTATGATAACATATAACATAGTGATTTGTTAGCCGAGCGATTTTATATAGCATTTGACGCTCCTTAAATATTCTGACAAAATTACCCTTGTTTAGTACTTCAATTAAAATACCTACTGAAAAAGAGAATACCCCAAATCCAAGTATTATGAGAGTGATAGTAAAAATTCTACCGGTTTCAGATATGGGAGCAATCTCTCCAAATCCAACAGTAGTAAAGGTGATGCCGGATTGATAAATAGCATCACTTAGGGAAAAATCATCAATGATGATATAACCTAGTGCCCCTAGTAAAATCATCAATACCGTCAGTATAAGCGGAAGACGGAAAGGTTTTAGTTCTTGATAAAGTTCTGTATCTAAGCTAATTACGGGGACTTTTTTGTCACTCCAATGTAAGGTTTTCTTAATTTTTTGAAGTATAGACACCTAAGTCACTTTAAATCCCCGTTTAAAGGGGTGAATTAAGCGTTTTTCTTCATGGTACGAAGTGTTGAAGCAGCAACTTTTATCTTTCTTGTTGTGCCATCTTCTAGTGTAACTCTTACAGTTCTTAAGTTTGGAAGAAATCTTCTCTTTGTTTTATTGTGGGCGTGGCTTACATTGTTTCCAACCATAGGACCTTTGCCTGTTATCGCGCATCTTTTTGCCATTTTTAATTCCTTGAGTGTATTATTATTACTTTTGGTTGTGGTAATAAGGACGACATTATACCAAAAATTTATAAAGGTTTTATGAAATTAACGATAAAATCTAAAATTTCCAAGATAAAGGATAGTTTGTTGATTACGAAAAACGAAATTGATAGATATTTAGACTCAATACCTTCTGTTTCCAAAACCATAAAATCGACACTATTATACCTAGATAAATCTGATATGATTAAAGCTGCAAATGTAGCAAAAGAAGACAGAGCATTTATAGAGTATATGTCTAAAATCGTAAATAAACCTATCTTTGGTTTTAGAAATGATATAAAAAACATAAATCAAATTTTTGGGATACTTGGTTTAGCAAGAACGAGAGGGTTGGTTTATAGTTATTATCTACATCTAATCTTACCTAAAGAGTGGGAAGTTTTTAGATTTTCAAATAAAAAATTTCAAGATTTACAAGTAAATTTGATCATTGAATGGGAAAAAATTCTAAGTGCGCTAGGGATAAAAAATAGTGATTTAGAGCAAAGTATCACTCTGATTCCTGCCTCCTTGATCGTATGCGAGATGCTATTTCGTGATATAAAAGATACTATATCTATACTGCGAAAAAGAAATCATATATCATACGACGAGATATTGTATAGAATGTCTGGATATAGCCTACTTGATATTGTTGGGCAGATTGCTAAAAAATGGGGATTTGATGACGCGATATTTCTTTTTATAAAAGAGGCTTTTAGTAACTCTTGTGTAAGAGAAGAGTCTTTGTATCTAAGATTATTGTTGAGTTATGAAATGAGCAAGCCATATATTATAAATAGTGGTCTAAATGATTTTTTTGATTTTAAATTAGATTTTACAGAAGATGAAATAATAAAATTTAAAAAAATCATAGATATGGAAAAATGAGATGAAACCTATAATCAAGAATAGTGTTGCAATTTTTTATCCATCCGGATTTTTAGATGGTAGTAATGCTTTGGAGATTATAACAAGTGCTGATGAGAGTGAAATCATCTCAAAAAGACCAGAAGCTGTCTTTGTATCATTGAAGAAAATTATATTTTTCAATAAAAAAGGGATATCGTATCTAGTAGAGAGACTCATTTTTTTAAAAGATGAGTGTAACTCTTTCATCGGTTTTTGTGATTATGATGATAAAAAATACAGATCTTTGCTAGATATGTTTAATAAAAATGTTGAATTTTCTCTAATTGAGAGTGAAGATATGCTTTTTTTATTTGCAGGAACAAAAAAGTTTGATTCAAAAACCGTTATAGTTTATGCAGACGAACATAGTCAAAAAAATCAACTATCCATGGCATTGATAGAGAGAAAAATAAATGTTAAGATTGCACAAGATGAGGATGAATTTAAGAAAGAGAGAAAGAATTTTGATTTTATCATACGAAATTCATATATAGGAAGTATCCAAAAGAGAGTCTGCGTTTTTATAAAAAATAATATCATCATCTATACGCTAAAAGGTTTTGTTGACTCTAGCATGTCTGACTCTTTTGATAGACAGTATCATAATAACTCTATAAAAGTTGGTTTTAGAATTTTTTGTTTTGATGTTAGTGAGGTTTCATCCATAAATATACATGGTGTAAATTTTTTATCAAAACTTTCCATTGATGGGGCTGAATTTGGTGTGAGTATCGTAATATGTGGTTTAACCTCAAATAAAATTACAGAAATTTTAAGGCAAGATTTAGAAGATGCAGGAATATTGCTTTATGAAGATTTAAATAGTTTTTTTAGTGATAAAGAGGCTATAAATCAGACAAGTATTGAAGTGCAAAAGGTGACAAAAAAGGTGCATATAGATAAAAAAACTGTATCTATTTTGCCTGATATCATAGATGCGACTATACATACCATAGAAGTTTTATCAGATAAAAAAATTGTAAAAAAGAGTATCCAAATTCAAAATTTAAAGGTAAATGAAAAAAATGATTTATTGGTGTCTGTAGTGGCTATATATGATGATATTGATGCTATCTTTATATTGATCATGGATAAAAAAGATGCTAAAGAGGTTTGCAAAATTTTAATGCCAAAAGAGTTTAGTAAAGAGGAGTTTTTTGATGCATTTGGTGAGTTTTCAAATGTTATAAATGAAAAAATTATACAAGCTCTCAAGACTAAACATATAAAAACAGAAGTAACAATGCCAAGAATTTTTGATAAAATTTCAGAAGTAAAAAAACTTGAATGCACAAAGCATGGTGTTCAGGCAGATTTTAATATAAAAGATAGAGATATGACACTCTTTCTGTCTAATAATTGACCTTGAGGTCTAATAACTAAGGATAATCTATGATGGTAGCTCCAAGTATATTGTCTGCTAATTTCGGCAGACTAGATGATGAGATAAAAGCGATATGCGATGCAGGATGTGACTTTGTACATGTAGATGTTATGGATGGACATTTTGTCCCAAATATGACTATTGGTCCGGTGGTAGTAAATGCGGTTGCAAAGGTAGCCACAAAGCCACTTGACATACATCTCATGGTTCAAAATAATACTTTTTTTGTAGATCTTTTTGCGCCCCTAAAGCCAGAATTTATATCTTTTCATATAGAAGAAGAGAAGCATCCTCACAGGCTTATACAAAAGATAAAAGGTTATGGTATAAAACCTGCTATTGTGTTAAATCCTCATACTCCCCCTTCGAGTATAGAGTATATTCTAGAAGAATTAGATATGGTTCTTTTAATGAGTGTTAATCCGGGGTTTGGCGGTCAAAAATTTATACCCTCAGTCATAGAAAAAGCGAGAAAATTAAAGAGTATGATAGAAGAAAAAGGCTTGAAAACACTTATTGAAGTTGACGGTGGAGTTAATGATAAAAATGCAAAAGAGCTTAAAAGTGTAGGCGTAGATATCGTAGTTGCCGGAAATTATGTATTTAGTAATCCATCATATAAAGATGCTATAAGCAGTCTAAAATAGTGATTTCAAAAGTAAAGATATGCGGTATCACAAATCTTAAAGATGCCATAAACGCCATAAATTTAGGTGCTGATGCATTAGGTTTTGTGTTTTATGACAAATCACCTCGCTATGTCGCACCAAAAGATGCTTATGAGATAGTACAGCAGTTGCCGCCTTTTGTTCATAAGGTAGGATTATTTGTAAATGAGACTGCTTCTGATATTAATTCTATATGTATAGATACAAAAATGAGTATAGCTCAGATACATTTTACTGCTGATGATTTGCTCTATAATTCGCTTAAAATACCGCATATAAAGGTTGTAAGAGCACAATCCCCAAAGGATATAGAAAAATACAAAGATGAATACAGAATAGTAGATGCTTTTGTAGATAGTTATGGTGGAGAAGGAAAGAGAGTGGAGAGTTTATGGTTCAAAGATATTGATTGCTCTAAAATTATATTAGCAGGCGGACTTAACACCCATAATATAGATGAAATGAAAGAGTACGGTTTTTATGGTTTTGATGTCAGTAGTGGTGTGGAGAGAGCTAAAGGAAAAAAAGATAAACAAAAGATGAAAGATTTTATACAAAAGGCAAAAGCTTGAAGCAGTTTGACTATCTTATAGAAAAGATAAAGCAGGGAAAAATAGACAAAGAGAGTTTTATTAGAGAATTAAAAGGTATAAAATCTTTGGAAGATGTAGAAGTTGAGGATTTTGAGAACCTAAGAGTTTTAGGACTTCCAATAGTTGCAAATGGGGAAGAGATATATATAGAGACTTCACACACTCCTATAAAAGAGCAAAAGTTTTGTATCGTGGATATAGAGGCAAGTGGAAGTAAACCAAGTGAATTCCAAATCATAGAAATTGGCGCTGTTATGGTGCAAAATGGTGTGGAAATAGATAGATTTGAGAGCTTTGTATATACTGATTTTTTGCCTGAATCTATCACGATTTTAACAGGAATTACGCTTGAAGACCTTAAAGATGCTCCATCACTCAGTTTTGTATTGGAGTTGTTTAGACTCTTTTTGAGTGATGCTGTTTTTGTGGCTCATAATGTGAATTTTGATTATAGTTTCATATCTGCATCTATGCAAAAAATAGGCTTTGGACCACTGCTAAATCGTAAACTTTGCACTATCGAGCTCTCAAAAAAGTGTTTTGAAGCTCAAAAGTATGGACTTGGTTTTTTGATGGAGTTTTTTGATGTCTCTTTTGGAGAGCAACACCGTGCTTTAGTAGATGCGAAAATGGCGGATTTTGTTTTTAAGCAGTGTCTCTCAACTCTTCCAGATGAAATAGAGACTACAGAAGAGCTCATAGAGTTTTCACGCCCGCCAAAAAAGAGAAAAAGAAAGAAAAAACAGTTTCTATAAATAAGAGTCTTTAAATTTTACATAATTTTCAGCAGACTCATATAGAGACTCTACCTCTTCATCGCTCAACTCTCTTACAACTTTTGCAGGACTTCCCATGATGAGTGAGCGAGGAGGGAAAATTTTATGTTGAGTTACAAGTGAACCGGCTCCCACTAGAGACTCTTGCCCTATAACAGCACCATCAAGTATAGTAGCGCTCATACCTATCAAGCAGGCATTGCCGATAGTGCAACCGTGGAGCATAACCCTGTGCCCTATTGTGACATTGTCTCCTATATATGTCGGAAATCCATCATTTCTATTCTCTTTTGAATTATGAGTTACATGCACCATGCTTAAATCTTGGATACTTGTGTTTTTCCCTACATGTATAGAGTTTACATCTCCTCTTATGACAACTCCAAACCAAACAGAGCTATCTTTTCCTATTTGAACATTACCGATGATATCGGCACTATGCGCTATAAAAACATCTTTGGCTATCTGTGGTTTTTTATCTTTGTAACTCAATATCACTCAACTCTCCTTAAATAGTTTCTTGGCTAATTTATCTGCTTTACTTGTATTTGTATCTTTTCTTAGAGTATTGAATATCTTATTTATGTAATCTCCTAGAATTTTTTGAGAATTTATCACTTTTTGTCCTGTCACTTCAACTCTCTTATAGCTTTTATCACTCTGCAGTTCCCATGCTAGATAGTTATCGTTTAGCTGAAGCTGAAGTATCTCTAAAAGCTTCTCTTTGAGAGGTTTCTCCATGATTGGAGTCATGAGCTCTAATCTTCGTTCAAGATTTCTAGGCATCCAATCAGCACTTGATATGAACATGCCCGGATCTGAGTTTCTAAAGTAAAAAATTCTAGCATGTTCTAAGTATCTTCCTACTATCGAGATGACTCTGATGTTTTCACTTATATCTTTGATACCGGGTTTTAGGCAACAAATTCCTCTTATGATTAGATCTATCTTGACGCCATTCATGGAGGCATTATAGAGTGCTTTTATGACATCGCTATCAACCAAAGAGTTCATCTTTGCTATGATTCTTCCCTCTTCACCTTTTGTGGTTTCGTTATTTATCATACTTAGAAGCTTTGGTTTTATCTGTGTCGGCGACATGCTCAGGACTTCAAGCTTTTGATTTTTTGAGAAGCCCGAGAGTATATGAAAAAATGTAGTAGTATCTTTTGTAAATTCATCTTTACATGTAAAGTAGCTGACATCGGTATAAATTTTAGCAGTTGCAGCATTATAATTTCCTGTTCCTAGATGCATATAAAATTTCAACACCCCATCTTCTTGACGAATTATTTGTGTGATTTTTGCATGTACTTTAAATCCTGTGATGCCATATATCACATGTGCACCTGCTTGCTCTAGTGCTCTTGCCCAGTGTAGATTGTTCTCCTCATCAAATCTTGCTTTTAATTCAACCATAACAGTAACTTGCTTGCCATTGTTTGCTGCATCTATCAGGGATTGAATGATTTGAGAATTTTTCTCCACCCTGTATAGTGTCATGCGAATAGATATAACTTTTGGGTCTTTTGCCGCCTCTTTTATGAGTCTAGTAAGCGGTTCAAAACTCTCATATGGGTGATATAGGAGGATATTTTGTTTGCGTATAGTTCTAAAAATGGACTCGTTTTTGTTTAACGGTGGCAATATTTTTGGACTATATGGTGGGAGAGTAAGGTGAGAAAAGTTTTTATTTCCTACTATCTCCCAAAGAGCTCCTAGATTGAGTGGAAGATTGTAACTGTATATATCTTTTGCATTTATATTCATGTGTGAATTTAAAAACTCCAAGATATCAGGATCAGCGTCTTCTTGGATATCTAGCCTTACAAAGGCACCTTTTCTTCTGAGTTTTAAGCCCTGTTCCATGATGAGCATAAAATCATCAGCTTCCTCCTCCTCTATGACTATATCAGCATTTCTAGTAACTCTAAAAGCCGCACTAGAGATAAGTTTATATCCGGGAAATATGTCCTCTACATGTTCGTGTACTATAGATTCTATCGGTACATAGCAATTTTCACTCACTTGAAAAAATCTAGGCAGTACTCTGGTTATTCTTATCATTCCATATTTATATTTATCACTGTTTATACCATCATTTAGTTTGACGGCAAGTGAAAAACTCAGGTTGTTCAGGTGAGGAAAAGGGTGTGTTGCATTGACTGCTATAGGGATGATGACAGGAAGGATATTTAGAAAAAAGAATTCATCAGCACTCTGTTTTAACTCTTCATCTAAGTCATCATAATTTTTTATAAAAAGATTTTCTTTTCCAAGTTTTTGGGTAATCTCATGATAGATATCTTGGAGGATATCTTTTTCACTGTTTAGATGTTCTCTTATTTTATTGAGCTGATCTAACGGGGTCATTTTATCTATTCCTGTTACTATAACACCCGCATTGTATAGCTGTTTGAGCCCAGCTACTCTTATCATATAAAATTCATCTAAATTTGTGGAGTATATGGCTAAAAATTTCAGTCTTTCCAAAAGGGGTAGTTCGGTTTTTTTGGCTTGTTCTAGAACTCTAGTATTAAATTTAAGCCATGACAGTTCTCTGTTTATAAAATATTCTGGTTCGTTTAAATTTGCCATTTTAACTCCTTTGTGGTCTCGTCATTATAACAAAAAATTTATAATTTTCTAAGCTTTGCTATTTCGTCTCTTAGTTTTGCTGCTTTTTCAAACTCTAACTCTTTAGCTGCTTGGTGCATTTTTGCGCTTAACTCTTTTATGATCTCTCTTTTTTGGCTTGGAGGAATTTTATCTTTTTTCTCATATTTGTTGAAGATTTCGCCCAGATCCTCTACTTTTAGATTTTCATCTAGTCCCCTTTTTGTCGAAGTTGGGGTGATGTTGTGTTTTTTGTTATACTCTTTTTGTATCTCTCTTCTTCTTAGTGTGGTTTTTATGGCTTTTTCCATAGAATTGGTGATTTTTTTGGCAAACATCACCACTTTTCCATTTATATTTCTAGCGGCTCGTCCCATAGTCTGTGTCAGACTCGTTTCACTTCTTAAAAAACCCTCTTTATCAGCATCAAGTATGGCTACAAGCGAAACTTCAGGCAAATCAAGCCCCTCTCTAAGCAGATTTATGCCTACAAGTACATCAAACTCTCCTAGTCTCAAGGCTCTTATGATTTGATTTCTCTCTATCGCATCTATATCGGAGTGCATATATTTGACCTTTAGACCTAGTTCATTGTAATATCTGCTTAACTCCTCTGCCATCTTTTTGGTTAATACCGTTACCAAAACTCTCTCATCTCTTTTTATAACCTCTTTGATGAGGTCGTATAGTTTTTCTACTTGATTATCACTATCTAAGATTTCAACTTCGGGGTCAAGCAGACCTGTTGGTCTGATGATCTGCTCGGCTACATTCTCTTTGGATAGATTCAGTTCCAACTCATTTGGAGTGGCAGAAACAAAGAGAAAATGTGGAGCTTTGTTGATATACTCATCAAACATAAGTGGTCTGTTATCAAGCGCACTAGGGAGTCTGAAGCCATACTCCACAAGCACCTCTTTTCGGCTTCTATCACCTGCATACATGCCACGAAATTGTGACAAGCTTACATGTGATTCATCCACAATGACAAGATACTCTTTTCCCATAGCTTCAAAATAATCAAACAAAGAAAACGGAGTCTCTCCCTCTTTTTTGCCTGTGAGGTATCTGGCATAGTTTTCGACGCCCTTGCATGCTCCTGTGGCTTGAAGCATCTCTAAGTCAAACTCAACTCTGCTTTTAAGTCTTTGATATTCGACCAACTTCCCCTCTTTTTTTAGAAAAGCCAATCTCTCGTCTAGTTCCTCTTCTATCATCTTTATAGCATTTTGCAGACGATTTTGTCCGACTATAAACTGACTAGCTGCATAAATCACAACTTTTGAGACATCTTTGATTTTTTTATTGTTGATAACTTCAAAATAGTAGATACTCTCTATCTCGTCACCAAAAAACTCTATCCTTATGGCTTCATCTTCACTATATGCAGGATGTATATCTATAACATCGCCGTTTACCCGAAAACAGCCGCGCTCAAAAAATGTATCGTTTCTTTTGTATCCCATATCCACAAGTTGAAGCAGGAGCTTTTTTTGATTTATCTCTTGTCCTGTTTCAAGAGCCTGAACCATACTCTTGTACTCATCAGGATCACCCAAGCCATAGTTTGCCGAGACGGAAGCGACGCAAATCACATCATCAAAGCTGAGCAGACTTGCAGTCGCACTAAGTCTTAGCCTCTCTAACTCTTCATTTATGGAGCTGTCTTTCTCTATAAAAAGGTCTCTTCTTGGTATATAAGCTTCAGGCTGGTAGTAGTCGTAGTATGATATAAAATACTCCACATGGTTTTTAGGGAAAAACCCTTTAAACTCACTATAAAGCTGAGCCGCAAGAGTTTTATTGTGAGTCATTATGAGAGTGGGCATCTGTAACTCTTGTATAAGATTTGCCATTGTAAAAGTTTTTCCGCTCCCCGTGACACCTATAAGTGTTTGATAACGATTACCTTTTTTTAAAGAGTGGGAGAGTTTTTTTATAGCCTTAGGTTGGTCACCTGTGGGTGAAAATGTAGAGTTTAGTTGAAATTTTGTCACGAAAATTAGCTAGCTATGTATTTGTAGGTTGCTTTTTGAATCAAAGCTGACCTGCTTAGTCTATGTTGTTTTGCATAGTTATCTATTTGGTCTAATAAATTTGCTTGAACAGATATATTGATTCTTTTGGATTCACTCCCAAAATCTCTAATAATCCCATCAACAGATAGATCCTCGTCTATCTTATTAAAATGTATCCCAACTCCATTTGCGATAAGTCTAAAATCTTGTAACTCTTCTAGCTTGGCATCTCGAAGTTTTTTGGTATAAGAGTATGGAATAGTTAAAACTCTTGATGTATTTAGTTCTATAAACATTTTGTCCTCACCAAAACCGACTGAAGTGATCAGCGGTCTATTGTTTTTTAAAATACTCATTCCATTCTCCTTGCAGTCTGTTTTTGTTGGATTTTATATATCCGATAAGCTTTTTTAAAATTTTTGGATTAGCATTGTAGCTATCCGTCACTTTTAATGTTTCTATCTCTATCCTAGCATATATATCGCCTTTTTCTATGTGTATATGACTAGGAGTGTGTTCATTACTGAAAAAGAAAAATCTAAAGCCATCTATCGTCAAAATTGTTGGCATTTTTATCCTTTGTGTAATTATACACAATATTTGTATAAATTTCAATATAGGGTTATTAGAGATGTCCTATCACGGTAATTCAACTTTAATATTGAAGAAAAGATTTTGATTTTTAGAGTGCATAATTATGTGCCAAAGGCAAAAATGCAACTGTTTAGTGCGTAAGGTCAGTTTGTAAAAAATGGTATAATTGTAAAAACTTTTATTGCGGGAGCAGGAGTATGCTATCTAAAGATCAAATTATTTCATATTTGAAAAAGTATAAAGATGAAAATAGTGATAAACTTCACATAGATAAAATAGGTATATTTGGCTCCTTTGCAAGAGATGAGCAGTCAAAAGATAGTGATATAGATATAGTAGTGAAGATGAAAAAACCAAATCTAATTACTCTCTCATCTATTATGCTCGATATAAGAGAGCATTTTAAATCAGAGGTGGATATTGTTGCTTTATGGGATAAAATGAATCCAAGATTAAAAAAAAGAATAGACAAAGAAGCGATATATGTATGATCAAGAGCTTTTGAAAGATATGCTTTTTGATGTCATAGAAGCAGTTGAAAAAGTGCAAAAGAGATGTTCTTGTGTAAAATCATCAGATGATTTTTTAAAAGATGAAGACTCTCAAATATTGCTAGATAGTATATGTATGCAACTTATAGCCATCGGGCAGGGTATTAAAGATATAGACAAGCTTACAAATAAGATGTTGTTTTTAAATTATCCTCAAATACCTTGGAAAAGTATCGCAGGCATAAGGGATATATTATCTCATAACTATTTTGACTTAAATGCACAAACAGTTTTTGGAGTTTGTGAGGAGAATATTAAAAAACTTAAAGATACATTGGTTGATATAAATAAAACATTATAAAATTTATAAAAGGGGATATGATGACTCTAGGTGATTTGGTGATTGATGTTATTAAAAAGCTGGGTGTTGGTGATATATTTGGAGTACCGGGGGATTATAATTTACGATTTTTAGACTATATCGTAGGGGATGATAAGCTAAAATGGGTTGGAAATTGCAATGAATTAAACGCCTCTTATGCGGCTGATGGATATGCGAGAGAAAGGGGCATAGGAGTTTTGGTGACAACCTTGGGAGTAGGAGAGTTAAGTGCAGCAAATGGAATTGCCGGCAGTTTTGCTCATAATATACCTATCTTGCATATCGTTGGATATCCAAACAGTAAAGTTATAGAGTATGATATACCTGTTCACCACACGCTTGCAAACTTTAAAAAGAATAGTTTTTTAGAGTCATTTACCCCTATAAGCGGTGCGACTACCATACTAACAGCGACAAATTATATAGAAGAGATACAAAGAGTGGTCTCAAATATGCTCATTAGCAAAAAGCCAAGCTATCTTGGGATTCCTGCGGATTTGGTTGATTTGGATATAAGTGAAACGATAGAAGATATCTATTTTTACTATAAAAGCAATGATACACACAAGGTCAAAGAGATAGGCGACATCATCATCAAAAGATACCTTGAAGCCAAAAAGCCTATATTTTTCTTGGGTATAAATATAGCTAGATTTGGCTGGAGAGAGATCATGACAAAGATACTCCAAAAAAATCAAGCCAAATTTGCCACAACTCTGATGGGAAAATCAATCATAAATGAAACTAGTATAGCAGAGCCAAATTTCCTAGGGCTTTATGCTGGAGATTACAGTACGGAGGGCATGATAAAAGTGATGCAAGATGCTGATTGTATCATCTCTATAGGTACGGTTGAGACAGATATAAACTGTGGAGGTTTTACGGAAGACGGTATAGATTTTGACCATGTCATCACCATAAGACCAAACAGCGTAAAGATAGGCAAAAAACTCTACTCAGGTATCAATATAGATATGCTTTTGGAGTATCTCTTGGAAAATATCTCGCCAAACAAAAACGCAAAGATAGATTTTAAGGCGAAAGAGACAGAGGTTTGTACTGAGGATTTTATAGACGATGAAAATATACTAAATCACAAAAACTTTTGGCCGCTTGTTGCAAAAGAGATAGTAAAAGAGGGTGACATCGTAGTGGCAGAAGCAGGAACTGCACTATTTGGACTTGTCGGACAAAACTTGCCTCCTAGAATTGACTTTGTGTCTCAACTTTTGTGGGCATCCATAGGTTACACGCTTCCATCAGCCATAGGCTCTGCCATCGCTTCGCCCAATAGAAGAGTTTTACTGTTTATCGGAGACGGCTCTTTTCAACTTACGGCACAAGAGCTTAGTCTCATATCAAGATACAAGCTAAATGTAACTGTTTTTTTGATAAACAATAACGGCTATACGATAGAGCGAGCCATACATGGAGCAAAACAGTCATACAATAACATCTCAGTTTGGAATTATCTTGATTTTGCAAAATCTCTTGGAGTTGATAAAACTATAAAAGTAAAAAATTTCAAGGATTTTATGAATCACACACAAGAGATAAATAAAAACGGTCCAAAGATGGTAGAGCTATTTTTTGATAAGCTGGATTATCCACCACTTTTAAAGCAAATTTCAGATAAACTAGAAGAGGCGAATAGACAGTAAAAAGATTGTTGATAGATTATTTTTCATAAACTTGCTTAGAGGCAAATCCTTCCTTTGCTCACGAGCCTCACACAAGTTTTCAAGAGATAATCTATCAAATTTATACTTTTTTTGTTACAATAATGCTTGGAATAAAATTTTATATTAGGAAGCAGATATGTTTGGTGAAGAGTTAACAGTGAGTAGATTGGTTGAAAAGGTAAATGATTTATTGCGTAGGTTTGAGGAGATGAAGTCTCAAAATGAGTCTCTCAGACAAGAAGTTATGACGCTAAAAGCTCAAAATGAAGCAAAAGATATACAGATTTCTAAACTCCAAGAGGAGTTAACTGCTAAAAATATAGAGTCAGACGATATACTAGGCAGGATCGAGGAAGTTCTGCGAAGATGAGTAAACTCTCTTGTCAGATAGGCTCAAAAGATTTTGATATCGGCTTAGATGATGATTTTTATGACTTTTTTATAGAAAAATTTAGACAAGATTTTCCGGACAAAAGAAACATAGAGGTAAAAGAGTTGTTGAGAGCTTATGTGCAAAAATGCTATGATGAGTATAAAGATAGTAAAAATATAGAGCAGATATTTAAGAGTATATCTGAAATTTAAGTTACTCTTCAACTAAAATTAACTAACATAGTGCTATGGATTGATAAGTGTATCAATCTAAAATCAAAAAAAGGAGTAAACCATGAAAAAAGGTTTTACTATGATCGAGTTGATCTTCGTGATCGTCATACTAGGTATATTGGCCGCAGTTGCGATTCCAAAATTAGCTGCTACAAGAGATGATGCAAAGGCTGCATCAATCAAGACAGATATAGGTACCGCTTTGCAGGCACTTCCAGCTTGGTTTCAAGGACAAAAGGAAGTCTCGTTTTTAAATGCAATGAGTTTAGATACCAATATTTGGTCACATACTAATAATAAGTGTCAGTATGTATATACTGATGGCAGTGGTGGTACTGTTACTATGTCTGCTGAGAATAATGATAGTACTGATGTTGGTGATTGTAGTTCTACTGCTGTGGATGCAAATGAAACGAAGCAACCAACACTAGTTATAACATTGTCACCAGCAACTGGTAATAATGCTGGTAGCGGTATAGTTTATACACTCCAACATGATATGGGTGTAAATGATGCAAATGTTTCACTTGGCGGTAAAAAGGTTAAGTGGTAATAGTTTGAATAAAATTGCAAATGTAAAAGCAGGGTTTACTCCTGCTTTTACTATGATAGAGCTTATTTTTGTCATTGTAGTTATTGGCATACTCTCTGCCATAGCCATTCCAAAGCTTGCAGCTAGTCGTGATGATGCTGTACTTGTTAAGGGTAAATCCCAAGTTGCAGCTATTAGAAGTGGTATAGCTATGCAAAAATCAAAAAGACTCCTAGAGGGAAAAACCCCTTTTATCCCAAGAACATTGGATGCTAATGGTTCAACAGATGAACTTTTTCATGGTGGTGATTATGGCAATATCTTGGAGTATGGGCTTCCTAATAGTGCAAAAGATGGAAATTGGAAAAAAATAAGTACAGCAGATCCTGCACCAGTCATTATAGAATATAAATTTTATTTGGAAGGCACATCTGTAGAGTTTGATTATAACTCTACTAGCGGTACATTTGATTGTATAGACCACACAGAACAAAACTGCCAAGATTTAACAAAGTAATTTGAAACACTACTACCTAGTATCTCTTCTAAACTCTCCACTATCTGCTTTGACTTACGAAAGTGAAGATGAGCTAAAGATAGGAAATATAGTAGAAATCACACTAAATAAAAAG
>JALUMZ010000304.1 GCA_027055635.1 Campylobacteraceae bacterium | reverse complement strand
GATAAGAATTTAGAATTATTTAATTTCAAAAGAGCTATGGCATACAGCAAAAGATTTTCTTATCTCAGCGCCCTTAATCTTGGAGAGGGTGTGATTGATATTGAAAAAAATATACCAAATCACAATATAACACTTTTAGGAACCACAGCGACCTTGGTAGCAAATAAGAGTATAAATCCTGATTTAATAAGGCTCTTGCTGAAAAGTGTCAAAAAAGTGCACTCAAATGCTACTATATTTTCCAAAGAAGGAGAGTTTCCTTCGTACAAATACACACAAATTCCCATGAGTGAAGATGCTAAAAACTACCTTATCAAAGGTGATAGTTTTCTGGAGAAGATTTTTCCTTTTTGGATCGCAAGCATGATAGATAGATTGGCTATAATGATCATACCTCTTTTAACCCTGCTCTTTCCCTTGCTTAAAGGAGCTTTTCCCCTATATAGGTGGCGTGTTAGATCTAAGATTTACAAATGGTACAGAGTTCTATATGAGATAGATTCAAATATGGAAGTTCTTAAAAAAGATGAGTTGAAAATAACAAAAGAAAATCTGTTAAAATTGCTAAAAGAGATACAAAGAGAGACTAAAATACCGCTCTCATACATGGGCGAGTACTACAATCTAAAAGTACATATAAATATGATTTTAAATAAGATTGATAAAAAAATATCTCAAGTTTAAGTGTTCATATATTTGCATGTTTTATCTGTCTTTTGTTGAAAGATGGGGATTTTTTTGATTTTGATTTTTGGTTTATCTCTTCATATCTGAGAAATTTTGGGAGTTTTCTTGTTTTTACAACCAACAAATCCTCTTTCATCATCTCTTTTAACTCATCTTTGTCCATAAGTTCTCTCTCTAAGATATAATCAAACAGCAGTTTTGAGAGTCTATCTAGCGAAATTTGCCAAGTAGATTGAGTTTTGCTATATATCCACTCACTAAAAGCAAAAAAATTATCATACACCCTATCCTCAACAAAGAGCAAAGCAACACTCTTTTTAAAATTTCCACTATTATAAACCAAATCCCAAAATCTGGCAAATCTCTTCATCTTTTGCATTTGTAAGTATGGTATGAGATCGTTTTGGAGTATATCATAAGGCGGTGTATCGCTGTATTTCATACCATATATCTCATCGTGCCTGTCTATGGTTGTGCCTGAGAGTTTTTTTAAAATTCCAATCTGAATTTCACACTTTGTCATAGAGTAGAGTCTATCTAAATTTTTACCAAAACTCTCCAAGCTCTCTGCGGGCAAACCAACTATAAGATCTACATGTAGATGTGCTTTCGTTTCGTTGTCTAAAAAATTAAGATTTCTTTGGATTTTATCTATGTCTAGTTTTCTATATATATTTTTTGATATTTCTGAATTTAAAGTTTGAATACCCACTTCCAACTGTAAAGATGCGGGAGGAAACTCTTTGATCCTCTCTTTTAGAGAGTTTGGAAAATTATCCGGTACTACTTCAAAGTGTATAAAATATGGTGGCTCTTTTGAGAGAAAAAAATCCATAAATCTGTTTGCTCTGTCTATGCCCTGGTTAAAAGTCCTGTCTATAAACTTGAAACTTCTAACACCTCTATCCCATAAAATCTGAAGCTCTTTTAGAAACCTATCTATCTCTATATTTCTAACTTTTTTATCTAAAGATGAGAGACAAAATTCACAAGAGTATGGACAACCTCTGCTTGCCTCAACATATATATATCTATTTGATACATCTTCATCACTGTAAAAAGCATACGGAAGCTCTATTTGATTTATATCTACCATAGGAGCTTTGATGGTTTTTGTCTGTGGTAAATCTCTTTTGTATATCATCTTACACAGTTCATAAAAAGCGATATCACCCTCTCCTTGAATAAAATAATCGCTATCATTAAAATCAACCCTGTGAGGAAAATAACTAGCCTCTGGACCACCTGTTATCACCATGATTTGTGGAGCTACTTTTTTTAATATTTTGATAAATTCACCGACCTCTATGGCATTCCATATATAAGCACCGATACCAACTATCTTGGGGTTTTGATCTAGCACCAACTCTACTGCATCCTCAACACTGCTATTTATCGTAAATTCTATGATTTTAGCTCTGTTTTGGAGTTCTTTTAAATTTGCATATATGTATCTTAGACTTATTGAGGTATGAGTATATCTAGCATTAAAAGTACATAAAATAATCTCTTTCAATTTTTCTTAGCCTTTGCTCTGATTGTATCAGTTAAAAATATAGCGCCAGAGTGTTTTTGCAAAAATGGCTCCAACCCCAAAGCAATATCTTCAGCTTTTTGTGGTTCAACAACGCTCATGAGCATTACAAGTGCATCCTCTTCATTAAAGAGAAGATGTCCTTCATGAAAACCATGACTTCCCATACCTTCAAGATTGTGAAATATAGTGTATCCTTGTATATCTATCTTGTCTAGCAGTCTCTTTAACATCTCAATGTTTGAGCCCTCTGTTATTATTTCTACCTTTTTCATCTTTTGCATTATCATTTTATCACTCCTTTAAACTCTATCTTTTTCCAACTTTTAGAATTTCCATGGTAGTAGAAAAATGCCTCTTCTTCTCTATCTATAAAAACCATCTTTATCCACTCATTATAAACCAATTCTGAAACTTTTTTTATCTTATCAATAGTTATTCTATACCTGCGAAAAGGAGCATCTATAAAAGTCAACAACCTTATAGGTTCATGATAAATTTCCCCTCTTTTATAGACACTTTGGGCTGCTAGTCCCGTTCTTAGATCACTAATATTCCCGCTAATCACACCAAATCTGCCGACTACATTATGATAGACTTTGCTTTCACTTCCAAAGGCCTTATTGTCTAGTGCTGAAAAAAAATGTTCCATATTTATCCACTCTCCTATAACTAAAGGTGCAGAGAGTATGATCTCAAGATAGTAACCAATTTTATCTTGAGTATAATCATAAGAGTGTAAAAATACTCTATTGTCAAATCTAATTCCTCTTGTAGTATTTCTTGGTGCTATTATAAAAGAGTGATTTGTAGCGAGTCCCCACTCTGGTCTTGTTTGAGACCAGTCTTGTGAATTTCTCTCTATAAATTTTAAAGCTCTTTTTTCATTTAATTCTTTAGCAAAAGGCAGACTTTTTGCTCTTTGAAGGGCAGATTTTTTAGTAGCACTATTTAGTCTTTTTTGTATGTTGTCTATCTCTATTTTTCTATCTTTTGGAATATTTTGAGTATCTAGCACAACTCTATCTGTGACAGTATTGTGCAGTGCACTTATAAAAATTGTACTTTTAGGTATCTTGATATCCGGTTTTAAACCGTCTCTTATCTCTTGTTTATTGAGTATATATGCAAGAACTTTTGCATTTGTGTCGCTGCTTTTTCCACCACATGCCCCACAATCTAGTGCAGATTCATAAGGGTTGTTTTCTGATTTGCTCTCATGACCGCAAAAGATAACAACTGAGGAAAATTTTTCACTTAAACCTGTTAATTTTAGAGCATTTTTAGCATAAAAAAGCTGTTCATTAAAAGTAAAACCAACTTTTGAAAGTTTTTCTATATGTTGCATTTTGTGAAAATATGATACTTGATACTCTTTTTGGAGCAACTCTAAAAGTTTTACCTCCTCATGGTGCATTAGATTTAAGGATAGTGCTAATTTTGTGATGGGTTCAATCTTTCCTTTTTTGAGTTTAAGCAAATCTTCGTGTGAAGTGGCTATCTCCAAAAACTCCTCTAATTCATCATCAAGAGAAGAGACATCTAGTGCAAAATTGTCTTTTATCGCAAGCTTAATTATCTCTTTTTGTAGAGCCTTTATCCTGTTTAAAATATCTTTTTTGGAATATTTGTCTATCAGAAGTTTTCCTCTATACTTTTCGTCCAAAAATTTAGCTCTTAGTGGCATATATTGATTTGGTATGATTGTTTTACCAAAAAAATCAAAACCAAATAGTAGTCCGATAGTCTCCACCATTATGTATGCTGACATTGTATTGTATTTTAGGTCATGATATATATGTTTTAGTACTTTTTTTAACTTAGTGCCACAAGAAGTTTGTGTATCTTCAAATTTATATACTATATTTTTAGGCTTAACAACAGCAGGACATAAGTTGGATTCATATTTTTTTGAAATATCTATTAATTTTAAAGGGATGCCAAAAAAACCTCCTATACCATAAGTGTCAAAGTTTCCACTCTCTTCTATACATCTTCTAATGCTCTCACTTCTGACATCTATGCAAAAAAATAGTTGTGCAGAGGGGTTGTCTCGGGACTCTTTATCTATATTTAAGGCCACCTTTTTCATTAAATCATCTAAATAACTCTCTTCCATAGCTTTGAGCCAAATAAATCCCTCGTAATCTTCAAATTCTCTTAAATTTTCTAAGAGCAAACTATAATCATCAAAATCTTCATCAAGATTTTTTAAAATTTTATGTAAAAAAATAGCATTTTGCTCTCTGTGTTCTTCGCTAAATGCTATCATATACTCATCATACATCTCTTTTAGGGAGTTCTTATGCAAGGCATCTTCATATTTCTCTATAAAACCGGGTAGTATATTTTCACTATTGTATTCTAGTCTCAAAAAACTCTCTTTTTGAGCAAGTACTGATTTAAGTTTTACAAAATCTGGAAAGAAACCTATCTTGTTTTTCATCTTGTATAGATACATGTAGAGAAAATATAGTCTTATGGCTAAAAACTCCTCTAAATACGCTGGATATTTTTTTTGATATAAATAGTCCTGATTTGTACTTCTCCATCTTAAAAATCCTGTCCAACCGTGTAGTTTTCCAAATTGAAGAACAAAAAATTCTTCCCAATCATCTTTGGGAATTTGTAGTTCACTTAATACCCAAAATATAACATCTTCGGGTTTATCGCTTTGTATTAGAATTCTGCATATTTGAAGAGATTTGTCAAAAAAAAGCCTGTCTTTTCTAATGAGTCTTTTCCAAGAGTAAAACATTCCTTTTTCTTTGTCTGCGGGTAGCCAACTTGCCTGCCCCTCATCTAAGTGTCTCATAGCCATTTTATTTAATTTACTATTTATCTCTTGACAAAGTGTAGTTCCGTATAGACCGTCAATAGCATCACAGAAACCAAAATTGATTCCTAATTTTTGTGGACGGCGAGAAGTGCAAGTAGAACTTAACCTCTCTTTGATTTGCTTTACTTTTTGTTTGTCTATCTTGTTTATTGTCTCGGGATTGGTAAATATATGAAAAAAAAGTTTTGCATACTCTTCACCTAACTCTTTTTTGTGACAATAATCCCTAATCTCTGTTTTAAGTTTTGCAGTATCAATCTTGCCTTCTTTATAAAATTTTTGGTACTCTTGTCTTGATAGAAACTTTCTATTGTGAAAATATGTCGTTGCTTTGCAGATTGCTTCTTCAAAGTGCATATTTTCAAAACCATGCAGAGGGTTGTGGTGAATAAAAGAGGTCATTGGCCAAAAATTATGAAAGAGATCAACAGCATTTTCTATCAATGAATTTATATATAAAATCTCTTTATTTGAAACGATCATACCAAGCCTTTCGTGGCATAATAGATAAAACTAGACATACTCAAAATCAATAAAGAGGTAAAAAATATACTCTTTTTAAAACTTAAGTCTATATACTCTCTATCTGTTCTGTACGATGTAAATATAAGCCACTCTATGAGTTTAATTGAAGCCCAATTTATTAAAACCCATGAAATAATCAAAACAAAACCGTAAATAATAGGCAATTTTGCAAACTCTATTTCTAAAAATTCATACCCTAAAAACAGTAAAGATGAATCTATGCCTAAAAGAGACAGAACAAACAAAATGGAAAATCTAGGCATAACGGTAGCCAAACCTCTTAAACTTTTTTTGTGAATTATGCTAAATTCTGAATTCAAGAAAGAAAAAAGTGCCAAAAACAGGATAAGTAATGGTGTCTTTATGAGCATAAATTCTATCATATCGCCACCTAAAAGATACCAAAGAAGAGATATTGATGAGATAATAGTATAGATGTAAAGCACAAATATTTTTAAATTATTTACTCCAAGAAGTCTAAAACTATACAATAACAGTGTAAACATTGCTAGAAATTGGACTATTTTTGAATCTATTTTTATAT
>JALUMZ010000303.1 GCA_027055635.1 Campylobacteraceae bacterium | reverse complement strand
CTTTATCATCATAAAAAGCATATTTTAATTTATATAGTTGGGATATAAGATGGCCAATATACTCTTTTTTAGACTCCAATTTCGTCTTTAATCCTAATAGTTCTTTCTTTTTCTTATCTTTTTCTCTTTTGAGTCTTTTTAGTGAATTTCTTGTTAATTTGATTTGTAACTGATCTACTTCCGCTCTAAGATTTTCATCTTTATCCTTCATAGGAGATATGACTTGAAAAAACAGATAAAAAATCAAACCAAAGAGCATAAAATATATAAGATATCTTTGCCTCTTATCTGCTTTTTTTAAATAATCTTCTATTTTATTCATGTTCAATCTCGATCTCACTTATATATCTATTGTCATCAAGCTTTATCTCTTTTGTTGTAACATTTAAAAATCCCTCTTTTATAAGTGCTTTTAAAAACTTTGATATATCGTCCCTGTTTTTATAGCCTGATACAACATCTACTACCATCTTGGTTCGTCCACTCTGTTCTATCTTGCTAGCTTTTAGTCTGTATTTTCCAAGAAGCAGATTTACACTCTTTAAAAATTTTATATATCTATTATCTCTTCCTTTGAGATTTTCTAGTTCGCTTACTCCAAAATCTATATTTTTAAAGACTATATCCTCTCTTGATAACCCTTTTTTGACCTCTTTAATTTCGTTATTCTCTTTTTTTATCTCTTTTCTATATAGTCTTGCTCTTTTTTCTATCTTTTGAAACTTTGACTCAAGTATATCTCTTTGCTCTTGAAGATTTTTTATGTCTATATAAGCATAAGTATATATGGCTGCTAAAATCGATATAAATATAACCAACCATAAAACAAGTTTGCCTGTTCTAGTTGTCATAAATGATGGAGGTCTTTGAAATATAGTTATATTTTGAGCATTTGAATTGTCTGTATATCTATCGAAACCAAATGAGCAGACTATGGTATCTAAAAAGTTATTTTCCTGCTTTTGTTTAAACAGGTTAAAATCAAAGATTTCTACATCATTAAAACCAAAACCAGATACAAACTCCTTGAAACCCTTGACTCTTCCATATTTTGTACTAAAAAAGAGTCTGTCTATCTTTTCAAAAGCAAATATATTTCTATTATGCAGGGCTACATTATTTATCTTTGTTAATATATCAGAAAAAATAGATTCTAACTCTAAGAAAATATCTCCATCAATAGAGTCATAGAGTTTTGAATCCAAACCTTTTTTAAGCAATATCTCACTTAACTTATCAAAATCTATCTCTATGCCCTTATCGTTTAACTTCTCTAAAATCTCCTCTAAGGAGTATGTTGATTTAGTGGAGATGTATTTTCCATCTTTATAAAAACAGAAAAACCCTTCATCATCTCCTATGTAAACAAAAACATCATTTTTTGTAGTTAAAATTTTATTTTTGTAAAAAGTTTCAAAAGCAAAAAAAGGCAATGCAAGGTAGTCTATATATTTAACTTTCTTTATGGGTTTTTCAAAAGTCTCTTTTAAGATATCCGTATCAATTGCAAAAACCTCAACAAGATACATATCATCAAATTCGAGATCTTTTACAAGGTGGGTGATTTGATATGTTTTATTTACATCTAGTCCAGCCTCTTCATACATCCTCATCTCTACTGTGATGCTTAGATCTTCATCTGCTTGACTTTTTGGAATCTTAAAACTATAAAGTATAATATCTTTGTAAAAAACTCTAGAAACTGTGTAGAGTTTTTCTCTTTTTGAGTTATTTTGAAAATTTTTGCCATCATAGACACTCAGTGATAAGTCTGTGGGATTAATATACTGAATACTCTTCTTTGATGCCAATTTATCTACCTTAAATATAATTATCTTACTATTGTAACATAACCCGACATAGGAAACAATTTAAGCCTCCTAGCTCTAGAACCCTTGGTTATGTTTATATCTATCACTTTAAGCAATAAATGTTCCGATGAAGCATTATATGGTCTTCCTATACTATCAAAACATACTTGATAATCACTAGGTTTTATTGTCGAGCTAAATCTATATGGTTTTTGGGCTCTGTTATCATCATTTTCTATCTTAGTTGTATTTAAATCTATACAAACATGAGTATCATTTATACTCCATGAGCTTACTCCAAAAGGTGCTTTGTCATACCCTATAGCATTTTTTTGTTTCTCTCTTATCTTTGAGAGTAAAAATTTTGTATCATTTGAGAGTCTGTTATCCGGCATATAGGCAGAGCCCACATATGCCAATATACCAATCACAACTATAACAAATATAAGCTCCACCATTGTAAAACCACTATGAAGTAATTTTGAATTTTGAATTTTGAATTTTGAATTAAACATTAGGTTTTTCATGGTCTCTGCAAAGTCCTTCTTCTTAGGATTATTTTTGTGCCATGATTTTTAGGATTGGAATTGTTTGCTTCTACCGTTATCTCCAACATAACCATACCGTGAGAATCTTCTGTTGTTATATCATGAACAGCATATCCCGAACCTCCGCTGCAAAAAGTACTATCGTTTGAATCTTTTAGCAAATAATAATCTGTTATATTTACATCTGCACTAAATCTTTGATCTGATGAAGTTATATTTACATCACTCAAACAGTGGTTTGTACTACTTCTTTTATACCCTTGTATAGCTAACAAACTAAGTTCTATTGCACTATTCATAAAAAGTTCTGCACTCTCTCTTATATATAGGTCTTTTGTCTGTTTTATGGAGTATTGTGCATATTTCATAACTACGACCATCAAACCGCTGATGAGCACTATCACCATCAAAGCTTGCATGAGACCAAAACCACGGCGCATCAAAATACAACCTTTTGCTTTGAGATAGTCACATTGGTGTCGCTGCCTCTGATTTTTTTACTCATAGTTAGCTCAAAATATATACTGTCATTTAGCATACCGGTTTTAAAAGCTGTTACATCTTTTGAAAGCACAGTTACATTTCCTTCTTGTCCGTTTCCATTTGGATCTGCACAAAAAGTCTCACCTTTCCATGGTCTGTAGTTATAAAAAAGATATAAAGTATTGTTGGTATCTATATCCGTTTTAGCTCTACATGTAGAGATGTTTATATCTTGCCCTCTTGCAATCGCATAGGCACTGTCAACTATGTAGTATTTTTCATATATCTCTTGCGGTCTCAAAGATAGAGTTATATTATTGTCATTTATGCCGGATATATCATATGTAAGATTGTGATCATTTCCATGCCAACCAAAAGAGTTATTAAAATCCCCATCAATTACACCTGTATCAAATGCACCGGCAAATATAAGTGTTGTATCATTTTGATTATATGAGCCAAATTTTTCTTTCTCTGTTATATTTAGATCGCTTGCGTTTATGTCAAAAGAGACAAGTTTTATACTGTCTTTATTTGAAGCATCCAAATCTATAAAACCACTATAATCTCTCCTTTTCAAAGCTTCACTAGCAGTTCCTATCCACTCTAAAACTTTAAAATTATCATCCAAATTATAAATTGATTCAAAATTGCCGTTTGATGGATCATAGCCTATGACACTTGTGGCAACTCTATCGTAAAGTAGCATGGAAATTTGATTGACTATTATCTGTGAGTTTGAAGAAAATGTATTTATAGCATCTGTTTTTGCTGCTCTTAAGTAGAGATGTTTAATAGAGACTAAAGTTCCTAAGGATAATATACTCATAATGACAATAACCACGATTATCTCCACCATAGTAAAGGCTTTTCTCAATTCCACTCCCTTTTATTGATAGCCGTCAAGCCTATATTTGCCGAAGTATAGTTAAACCTTGCTAGTGTTTTTGTTTTCCCTCTTTTACCATGATATAAAACTTTTGTCTCTATGCGTTTTAGATTTGTAAAATAATTAGAGTTGATTGATTTATTTAGATCTATAGAAGCAGCAGAGCCATTGTATGTTATATTTTTATCACTTATATAACCAACTGTTATATTTAACTCATAAATCTGTGCACCATAAGCAGTTATATTAACATCTGCATTGTTAAAAGCTCCTATATTGTCGCCATCTGCATCATTTAAAACGATATTTATAGCTGAAGCACTAAAATTATCTTCGCAAGTTCTTGAACCTACAAAACCGCCCTTTCTATAGTGAGTAGTTGAATTACAATCAAAATCAACATTTGCACTTGAGCTTACATGTAAGATATCATTTGAGTCTGTATTGTTCTTATCCCAAGGCATATTTGAAATCATATGAAGCATAGATACACCGTTCAAAAGCGCATCTTGTCTTATGGTGAAACTATCGCTTTTATTTACTGTATAGATGATCTTTGGTATCACCGTAAAAACCATAGCGATAATCACGATAGTAAAAATCAACTCAACCAAAGTCATACCTTTTCTTTTCATCTAAATACTTTTATACCTTTCTTGGTTTTTGTAGCATTGTAATCATAACCTATATTTGAGCCGTTAAAATCCCCACTCTGTACGCCATTTTGTACGCCAATCTTATTAAAAACATACAAAAAACAAGGATGCTTACTACAATCTCCCGTTGCATTGTAGTCTTCATAGTGACTATACCAAAGATAAGAAGGTATCTTTATATGTATGTACGCTTTTAGAGCATTTGGATAATCAGTATTAATTAAATCAAAGCTTAATGTACCATTATCATAAACCAAATTAGATATATCTAAAGCTGTATCAATTATATCGGAAAACTTACTACTATCATTTAAATCTGTTATAGCTTGCTGATTATCATCTTTCATAATATACCAATTGAGACTTTCTTGGTGAAAATCATTAATTTTACCATTCGAATACACTTCTACATGTAGAGAGTTGCTTATAGTTTGTTTATTCGTGCTTATATCTTTTGTTTTTACTCGTCCATAGTAAAAAGTTGCATTTTCGTCTGTTGCTGTTGTGCCAAAAGTTGCATTTTCGTCTGTTACATTTATATCTACTATATCCAAATCAAACGGATTTAATTTAACACTTTTATTTCTATCATAGTTTATATAAAGTCTTATTTTGGAAGAACCATTGCTATCTGTTGTAAAATTTCCATCTTTATATACTATATCTATATTACCACTTTGTGAAGTGCTATTTATATCGCTTGCATCTTTATAGATATAGAGCATGATGGGTAGATCTGCTCTTGTGTTGGTAGAGATATTTATATCTATATCCTTTGCATAGCAAGCACTATTGTAGTTTTGTGTTGTTTGGTTTTGTTTATTTTGTGCTGTTATATTTATATCCAATCTTGCAGACATATTCAAATCATTTGAGAAATATGTAAAATTAGTATCATAAACATTACTCATCGTTGAATTTATTTCAAAGTGATCCGGAATGATAGTAATATTGGTTTTATCAAGACAGATATATGTCCCATTTGCATCACAATTTTGTGGTGTATCATCACCATCTACGCTAGCCCAGTTTTTGTCCGTGATATTTATATCTACTACGCCAATATCACCAAATTTTACTGTATTGTTACTCTCTCCATCTGAAAAATCAATAGTTGTGATGTTAAAATCTGCATCTTTTATACTGCAATCTTTAGTTAGATTTGCCTCTATGGCAACTCCTGTGGTATTATAATCAGGAGCATTTGCGCTAACATTAAAATCAAATACATTGCCAGCTCTTAGAGTACCTACAGAAGAAATAGTAAATTTTTCAGGACGAATTGCAAAGTTATCACTAGAGTTTGTTTCGTTGTTTTCACTGCTCAAAGGGCAACCTTCATCAATATTTTTCTTCCAAGATATATGAACTCTTATATCTTTAATTGCTCTAGAGATTTTAAATAGAGCTATTGTTGTATTTTGGTCTCTAAAATCAAGTTTTGAAGTATTGTTATCTATAGTAACACATACAGTTCCATTAAAATCTCGGTAATTAGTTTTGTTTGTATCTAGAGATGCTATAGTGAGATTAAAATCTTGACCTACTATCTTTGTTGATATATTTCTATCATTTATACTCCTGAAAATATCCCATGCATCGAAAATTCCACCACCACAACTCAAACACACCCTACTACTTCCATCATAATTTTTACCACTGTTTTCATTGTCATATATATCGCTAATAGAACTATCTGATAAAGCATACTTATATATCTTTAACTCATCAATATCTCCACTG
>JALUMZ010000302.1 GCA_027055635.1 Campylobacteraceae bacterium | reverse complement strand
AAAATCTATATCATTTTTCCAATTATTTGCAAAATTAAAATTTTTTGTATCTTCGTTGATGCAAAAGTATCTATTTTGGTGTAACTCTTGAAGTACAACAAGTTGCGCACTTTGCTCCACTGCTTCATGGATCAATTCGAGAGTTTTTTGTATAGTCTCCTTTTCGGTATGGTGATATTTTTGTTGTATTATTGCCGTTTTCATAGTTGAAAGTATAGCAAAATTATCTAATTTTGGTATAATCTTCACTATTACTTTTTCCAAAAGGGGTAAAAATGGATTTTCCAAAAAGTGTTGAAATTATTGAGGTTGGTCCAAGAGACGGCTTTCAAAGTATAAAAGAGTGGATTCCTACGGAGTTAAAACTTGATATTATAGATAAGTTGATAGAGTCAAGCTTTAAAAAGATAGAGATTACCTCTTTTGTTCATCCTAAAGCAATTCCTCAGATGAAGGATGCAAAAGAGGTAACACAAAAACTGATACAAAAATACAAAAATACAGATGTAGAGTTTGTGGCTTTAGTACCAAATCTTTTTGGAGCAAAGGTTGCTTATGAGCTTGGATTGAGGGAGGTAACTTATGTTATTTCCGCGAGTGAAGCCCATAATATGGCAAATGTAAAAAGAACTCCAGCCGAGTCATTTGAGGGATTAAGAGAGCTTCGAGAGCAACTGCCGGATCTTAGAGTAAATCTTGCCATTGCTACTGTTTTTGGCTGTCCTTACGAGGGAGATATATCGATAGAACAGGTCAAATGGATGGTGAAACAGGCTCTACATGTAGAGGTTGAGAGTATCACTCTAGCAGATACTATAGGAGTAGCAAATCCTTTGCAAATGCATGCAGTTTTAAGTGAACTTAAAAAAGATTTTAAAAATATAAATTTTGCACTCCATCTACATGATACAAGAGGTATGGGACTTGCAAATGTTTTAATGGCGCTAGAGTGTGGAGTGAATAGATTTGAGTCTGCCCTTGGTGGTCTTGGAGGTTGTCCTTTTGCACCGGGAGCTGCTGGCAATATCGCTAGCGAAGACTTAGTAAATATGTTGGAAAATATGGATATAAAAACAGATATAAAATTGGATAAATTGTTAAATACAGTAAAAATCGTACAAGAAAAAATCAAACCTATTTTAACAAGCCATATGGCATATGTAGATAGTTGTAGTATTGGAGAAAAATGATGAATAAACAACCATTAGATGGAGTAAAAGTTTTAGAGTTAGGCTCTCTCATAGCAGGTCCTTTTGCAGGGAGACTTTTTGGTGATTTTGGTGCAGAGGTTATAAAAGTAGAACCCCCAAAAGTGGGAGACCCGCTGAGAAAATGGCGACTTTTAAAAGATGGGACTTCTCTTTGGTGGTATGTCCAATCAAGAAACAAAAAATGTATCACCCTAAATCTAAGGACAAAAGAGGGAAGTGAGGTCATCAAAAAATTGGCCAAAGAAGTTGATGTCATTATAGAAAATTTTAAACCAGGCACTTTAGAAAAGTGGGGAATAGGCTATGAGGATTTGAAAAAGATAAATCCAAAGATTATAATGGTACGAATTTCAGGCTATGGACAGTATGGACCATACAGTTCAAAACCGGGTTTTGGAAGTATAGGTGAGGCTATGGGAGGCATAAGGTATCTTAGCGGTTACCCAGATCTTCCGCCAGTTAGAACGGGCATAAGTATAGGTGACTCTATCTCTGCTATATATGCTGTCATGAGTGCTATGATGGCTCTTTACCATAGAGATATAAAAGGTGGTGAAGGGCAATATATAGATGTAGCTTTATATGAGGCTGTTTTTAGTATGATGGAGAGTATGGTTCCTGAATTTGACCATTTTAAATATATCAGAGAGAGGACGGGAAGTACGCTTCCGGGAATCGCACCATCAAATATCTATCTTTGCAAAGATGGCAAATATGTGGTGATAGGAGCAAATGGTGATAGCATATTTAAGCGTTTGTGTGAAGCGATGAATCGAGATGATTTGGCACAAAACGAAGAGTTTGCATCAAATGACGGCAGAGCCAAAAACATGAAATACCTAGATGAACAGATAGAGCAGTGGACTAAAACTATGGATATAGATAGTGCTTTGAAGATTTTGGATGAGTACAAAATCCCAGCAGGAAAGATATACAGCGTAGAAGATATGTTTAATGATCCCCATTTTGAAGCAAGAGATATGATACAAAATGTAAAGATAAATGAAAAAGATGATTTAAAAGTTCCGGGTATAATGCCAAAGTTTAGTAAAACTCCCGGAAAAATCAAATGGGCGGGTAAAAGTTTAGGTGCTGATAACAAAGAGATATATCATGATGTATTGGGTTTTAGCACCAAACAGATAGAAGAAATGAAAAAAGAGGGTATAATTTAGAACAATTTTGTAACTATTTGAAACTTTTATACAATATCTTTTAAAACTATATAAAAAATATTGACAAGTTACAATGTTTTATATTAGAATAAGAACTAAAATTTCTAAAAAGGATAGAAAATGAAGATAAGAAATATATTTTTAAGTATATTGGTTTTATTTGCTACAACTTCAGTCTTGAGTGCAGCAAAAACTATGAGAGTAACTCTACAGTTACCTATAAAACATTCACTTGGTCAAAATTGGCTAGAGTTTAAAAAATTGGTTGAAAAAGGCACAAATGGTGAGATTAAAGTTGTTATTTTCCCTTCAGCACAACTCTACAAAGACAAACAAGTTCCCGGAGCTGTTGGAAGTGGAGCAGTCGAAGCAGGTTCAGCTTTAATGCTTAGATTTACAGGGTCAGTTCCTATCGTTGATGTTGTATCTCTTCCATTTTTCTTTAAAGATGAAGCAGCTCTAAGAGCTTCAGTTAGAAATGGATCTCATATGAGGTCTATTTTGGATAAAGCAATTCTAAAAGAGACTGGTGCAAAAGTCTTGTGGTGGCAAGCATATAGCCATAATGTTTATTTAAATAATGGAAAGCCTATAAGAGTTCCGGCTGATTTAAAAGGAAAAAAAGTAAGAACTTATGGAAAAATACTTGGTTGGACAGTTGAACAAGCAGGTGGATATCCTACTATTATGTCAGGTTCAAAGCAATTTTTGGCTTATCAGCAACATGCAGTTGATGTTGGTATGACAGGTCTTTCAGCAGTTAAGAGTAGAAAACTATATGAAGTAATGAAAAATGTTACGCTATCTTATGATAGTGTTATAGAGTTCGTTGCAATTATAAATAATGATTTTTTCAATTCATTGAGTGCAAAAAATCAAAAAGTTATACTTGATGCTGCATCAGTTGTAGAAAAACATTTAAGAGACCAAGTATATTCAGGAGAGGATAAGCTAGCAAAAGAGTTAGAAAGCAAGATAAATGTAGTAAGATTGACTCCACAGGAGAGAGCACAATGGCAAACAATATCAAAACCTGTAACCAAAAGATTTATAAAAGCAACGGGTGAATTAGGTAAAGAAGTTATTGAAGCTGCAAGAAAAGATGCCGCAGGCAAATAGATACAAAACTAAAGCAAGAGATTTAATAGTCTCTTGCTAATATAAAGATTAAAATGATTAAAACTATTGATACTGTATCAGAATTTTTTGGAAAGTTGTCTGCTTGGCTATTTTTCTTCATAGGTATAATTGTGACTTATGAAGTTTTTATGAGGTATGTTTTTGACAGTCCTACTATTTGGGTTGATGAAGTCTCATCTATAAGCCAAATTTGGGCGACTTATATAGGTATAGCATTTGCACTCAAACACAAAGATATGATAGTTATCGATATAGCTTTTAAAAATCCCGAGTCTCTTATAAGAAAAATATTAGAGACATTTTCGCTATTGGTTATCATCACTTTTAGTATAATTGTTGTCTATTATGGTTTTGAAATATGGTTAGATTCCACACTTAAAGGTCACCATACGGATACATTTTTGTCCCTTCCAAAGTGGTTTACGCAAGCCTCTATTTGGGTCGGTTTTTTGATCCTGTTTTTTCAGGTTATTGTTGAAATTATAAAAGTTTGGACTATTGGTATAGAGCCAAATAGTGAATTAGAGATGATAAAAGAGAGCGTGTAATGACAGCTTTTATCATTCTTTTTATATTGATTATTGTATTAGTTATGAGAGTTCCTGTTGCCTTTGCTCTTGCAGGGCTTGGTGCGGCTCTTTTAGCGTATTATCCCCTGCCGCTTAATGCAATTCCTCAAAGATTATATGGCACTATGGACAGCTTTGAACTTCTCGCTGTTCCTATGTTTTTATTGATGTCAAATGTTCTGCTCAAAGGAAAAGTCGGAAAAGATTTGTTTGAAGCAGTGCAGAGCTGGATAGGACATTTTCCAGGAGGTCTTGGTGTTGCTACGATTCTGTCTTGTGGTATATTTTCAGCAGTCTCAGGCTCTAGCGTAGCAACAGCAGCTACCATAGGTACTGTTGCAATTCCTGAGATGACTAAAAGAGGATATCCAAGACATTTCGTATATGGTCTTTTGGCAGCAGGTGGAACTTTGGGGATTATGATACCTCCTTCTATACCTCTCATCATCTATGGAGTAATATCAGAAACCTCTATACCAAAACTCTTTTTGGCAGGAATTGGTCCCGGACTCTTTTTGATAGTGGTTTTTATCACTTATAGTGTGCTTTATTCAAAGATAAGCAAGAACTACCACCCTATAGAAAAAGCAAGTTGGCAACAAAGATACAAAGCTAGTCTAAGGGCTTTCCCGACTATACTAGTAGCAACTTCTGTTATAGGCTCCATCTATGCAGGAATTGCCACACCTTCTGAGAGTGCCGGAGTTGGTTTTATCATGTCTATGATCGTCACTTTTGCTATGGGCAGGATGAATTTTGCAAAACTTAGAGATGCGGTGTATGATTCGGCAAAGACTACTATTATGATATTTATGATCATAGCTGGAGCTAAAGTATTTTCTTATGCGATAACACTATATATGATACCTCAAAATGTATCTGAACTACTGATTGAAAACATCACAAATCCAACCATATTTATCTTTGCTATCGGTCTAGTGCTTTTAATAGTAGGATTCTTTTTAGAGTCGCTATCTATGCTTTTGATTATGGTGCCTGTACTTTTTCCTGCTATCATGGAAAAAGGGATAGACGGTATTTGGTTCGGGCTTTTCTTTGTTATTTTGATAGAGACTGCACTTATCACACCACCGGTTGGTATGAATCTATTTATCATACAAGCTATTTCAAATGCTAAAATAACCGAGATAGTCAAAGGCGTGTGGCCTTTTGTGCTTATTATGCTAGGAACGGCTGTACTTTTATGGTTCTGGCAAGATTTGGCACTCTATATTCCTTATCATTTTTGAATATAATTCCAAAATTTTCTGGTTTTGGTGCTTTTTTGCACCCTTTATAAGGATATTGCATTTTCTTATAATTTCCTGTTGTATCGCATCTTTAAATTTTGAGTTTAAGAGCTTTTGAAGCGAGTATATATGGTATCTGTCTATAGCAAATATAGATGTTGACAACTGTTTGTGACCGGCAAATTTTATTATCAACTCTTTATCTATTAGACCAATAGTCTGTTTTTGTGTAACCCTAAGCCATAAGTCATAGTCTTCGCAGACTTTTAGTTTTTCATCAAAATATCCAATCTCTTCAAATATACCTCTATGCATCAATACTGAACTTGCAGCTATCTTACATGTAGAGATGTTTTGCAAAAAACACTCTCCTTGTGGTTTTTTTAGTGATTTTGGATATTTTACTCTCTTTCCATCTCTTATCCATCTTTCACCAGTATGAGAAAAGAGTATATTTTGATTTCTTTTGTGAAAATTTACCTGTTTTTCTGTTTTATCTTGCATCCATATATCATCACTGTCTAAAAAAGCAATCCACTCATTTTTAGATGCTTTTATCCCTATATTTCTAGCGTGTGCGACACCAAAATTTTTTGTTCTTATTGTTTTTATATTATCAATTTTGTTTAAAACCTTTTGTGTGTTATCAGTTGATCCATCATCTACAATTATAATTTCATCTATATGATAAGTTTGATTTTTGATAGAATTTATAGCGATAGGTAGATGCTCTTCCCTATTAAAGCTAGGAATTATTGCTGAAATTTTCAAATTGTATTCCAAGAGTTTGATTGTATTATATTATAT
>JALUMZ010000301.1 GCA_027055635.1 Campylobacteraceae bacterium | reverse complement strand
ATCCATTGGTATCGCTTTTATATCTACTTGCGATACCAATTTTTTTATATCTTAGTTTTAAAAAAAAATATAAGCACTCAATTCCTGCTAGATTTTTTTTGAAAAACAATCCTAGTTTCAAAAAACACGATATTTGGTTTCATGCATGCTCTTTTGGAGAGGTGAGTTCTTTGGAGACGGTGATAGCCAATCTGGATGGATATGATATCGACATAAGTGTTATTACGCAAACTGGGTTCAAAAGAGCGAAAGAGATTAAAAATTCTGAGATCAGATATCTCCCTTTTGAGATATTTTTACCTTTTTGGATAAGAAAACATAGAGTATTGGTTGTCACAGAAGCAGAACTTTGGCCGATGCTATTTTTTATTGCAAAAAAAAAGGGCACTAAGACTATACTTATAAATGCAAGAATTTCAGATAATTCTTATGGTAATTATATGAAATTTATCTGGTTTTACAGATGGGTTTTTTCAAATATAGATATAGTTTTTGCTCAAAGTAAAAAAGACAGAGATAGGCTAGAAAAGCTTGGTGCAAGAGATGTCAGGATAGGCGGTAATATAAAAGCCGATACTCAGCCTGTGGTAACAAAAAAATATAATAAACCCAATAGAAGAGTAATTATCATAGCAAGCTCACATGAAGGTGAGGAGAAGAGAGTCTTAAGAAGTATTGCTGTATCTAAGAAAGATTTGATAATTGTTGTACCTAGGCATCCTGAACGGTTTAAAAAAGTTGAAAAATTTTTAATAGAATTTTGTAAAGAGAAGAGTATGGATTTCTCTAAAATAACTCATAGTGATGATTTAGACAAGGATATAGTGCTTTGTGATAAAATGGGTGAATTGGTAAATCTATATGCAGTTTCTGATATAGTTATATTGTGTGGATCTTTTGTAGATGGTATTGGGGGTCATAATCCTCTTGAACCTGCTTTTTTTGGTAGAAAAATTGTAAGTGGACCATATATTTTTAACCAGAAAGTCCTGTTTTCACTAGTTGAAAATATAAAAATTTGCAAGATCGATGAGTTGCAAAATGTAGAGTTAAATAACTTAAAACAATCAAAAATCAAAAAATCAAAGCAGATAGAAGATCTGTTAAAAGAGATAAGGGTAAAATGATGATAAAAGAGAAAGCATATAAGCTTTTAGCACTTCAAGAAAATATATCAAATAGAGCTGCAAAAGATTTGATAGATAGGGGTTTAGTTTTTTGTAAGGGCAAAAAAGTAACAGTAGCAAGAGGAGAACTTGATGCTGATTCTAAGTTTAGAGTCGAGAAACTTTCAAAAATAAGAGTTATTTTTGAAGATAGTAAAATTATTGCTGTCGATAAGCCAGCATCTCTTACATCTGATGAGGTAGAGAAGAAGTTTGATGCAAAACTACTGCATAGATTAGACAAAGGAACAAGTGGTGTGGTCTTGCTGGTCAAAGATGAAAAATTCCAAAAAAAAGCTATAGAAGAGTTTAGATATAAGAGGGTATATAAAGAGTATATAGCTATTGTTGGCGGCAAAGTAGTAGAAGCTATAGATATAGTAGAGCCTATTATAACGATAAAAAAGGGTAGCAATTTTTTTAGTAAAATTAGCAAGCATGGAAAAGAGGCAATAACTCATATAGAGCCATTGATGGTTGAAGGAAAAAAGTCCAAAATCAAGGTAGTGATTGAGACTGGTAGAACCCATCAAATCAGGGTGCATCTTAAAAGTTTGGGGCTTCCTATACTTGGTGATGAGCTATATGGCGGAAAAGAGTCTAAAAGACTTATGCTTCATGCACACAAGATTTCACTACTAGGGTATGAATTTATAAGCAGTGAACCAAAAGAGTTTCAAAGGCTTTCATAATGATTTTAATCATGCCAACTGATTGTAAAGATTATAAATATGCAAAGATAGTCTCTTTGACGAAAAGAGAGAATTGGATTGTCGTAGAGATGGATGCAGGTTTTGTTAAAAAATATGATTTTTATGAAAAAAGAGAAGATATAGATGATTTTATAGACTATTTGATTGTAAAGAGTGATCATGAGGATATTGAAGAGTTTTTGGATGAGGGTATTGAAGTTTTGGTAGCACCTTTGCAAGATTATGTAGAAGATGTTATTGAAGCATATAAATTTAGGGAGTTACACGAGTTATGAAAAATTTTGAAATGCTATTTGATGTTATACCCCCACACCCGGGCTTAAATATTGCTCTTATAGAAGATTCTAAAGATATGGTTATAGATTCGCTTTTAAAGTATTGCGAACAGATTAGAGCTACTCTACATGTAAAGGCATTGGAGAATCGAGAATCTTTGAATAGTTATAATTTGAAGGTTAAAAATTTTTCATTTGATGAGAAAAAATACAATAATTTTTCTATACTTTACGATTTTCTTTTTTTGTGTGTTGATATAAGTGATAGAGATGATATAGAGATGATATTTAAGAAAATATATAGAGTTCTTAAAAATGCTGGAAATTTATTTATCTGTACAAAGAGAGATGAAGCTAGCAGCTATTTCCAAATTCTAGAGAGTATAAATTATGTTGCACTAAATAGTGTAGAATTAAATACGCATACAGAAGTAATAGTAGCAAAAAAGATGCATGGCTGGAAAATAGTTTAAGATGTGTCCTTAAGACAATATTGTGCTTTTTTATTATATGATATAGTTAATACATTGTTAACTATATCATATAAAGGCTTGAATTATGCGTTTTTTACTTTTTACTTTTTTACTTTTTCTGCATGTTTCTTATGCAAAAGTTCCTGAAAAATTTTCAAACAGTAAGTACTGTATAGGTTGCCATGTTCAAAAAGGAGTTGATTGGAAAACCACTTGGCATTCTAAATCAAATTCTAAAAAAAATCCCATGTATAAAAGTATTCTCAAGTACATTGGTGGTGTAACATATAAATCCATAGGAAATGTTGAAGTTAATTGTGGACAGTGTCATAGTCCCAAAATGGGTGTTAAGCAAGTAGATTTTGATTATGATATGTCAAAGGCATTTGGAATAGAAACAGATGAGACAAAAGAGGTTGAAGATGCCATGCACAATAGTACATCAGATGATGGAATATCTTGCATTATTTGTCACAATATAGATAAAATTAAACATGCACAAGAGATAAACAAGAGGGGTTTTGAAGCTGTAGAGTTTGGCTCTCCAGAAATCATGAGAGGCCCTTACAAAGAGAGTCATCGTACAAGCTATCATAAAATGCAAAGTAGAGATTATTTTACTAAAGATGTAAATAAATTATGTTTGGTTTGTCACTATGGCTACAAGGATGGAAATATTTATGAATATGCAACAGGTATAGAGTACGAATCTAGCAATAGCGGTACAAAATGTGTAGAGTGTCATATGGGAGATATTAAAAAATCCATAATTGCTCCAAACATTGTTGGAAATATTAAGGCGGTAGAGAGAGACACAAGAAGACATCTTTTTAAAGGGGTAAGAAACAGCAATATTGTAAAAAACTTTATCAAAGTTTCAGTAATAAAAAATGGTTCAAAAATAATTGTTTCATTAAAAAACACAACTCCCCATAAATTTCCAACAGGGTTTACCGGCAGGGAAGTTGATATTTCGGTGACTTATAAAAATGGTTCAAAAATTATTTCTAAACAAACAAAAAAAATTAATACACTGTATGTTGATAAAAATAATCAAGAAACTATTTCATATGTGGCTGATAAAATGGTTTTTGATAAAAGACTAAAGCCTTATGAAGAGAAGAAATATATATTTAATATAGACAATAAAGCAAACAATGCTAAAATTGAAATAAAATACAGATTGATAAAAAGTAGCTTAGTGCCAATATTGGAAATAAAAGATAAAATATTTACCAAGCAATATGATATATTCAGCTCATCATTAAAGATATAAAAATCTAATATCTTTTTTGTATATTTTTGGAAATATTAGTAAGCTTAGATTTACGCTTGTTTCTTATGTCTATATGGATTAATCATTAATAGCTTGTAAAAAATCATTTATAATATCTTGTGGATTTTCTAGTCCGACAGATACGCGAATCAAGCCGTCTGTGATGCCTAAAAATTCTCTTGATTTATCATCAAAATCTCTGTATATAGTGCTTTTCATGTGGAGTGCCAGAGTTCGGTTATCCCCAATATTTGCAGTTTGTGTTGCGAGTTTGAGATTGTCCAGAAGTTTGAAGGCTTTTTGTTGTATTTGTGCATCTATTGTAAATATTGGTCCGCATCCAGATTTAAAAAATCTATTGTAATTTTCAAAATCTATACTTTTTGATAAAGATGGATGGTTTATAGTGATGTTTTTTGGCATATTACTATTGAGTTCTTTGGCTATTATGGCGACATTTTTATTCACTCTTTCAACTCTTAGTGCAAGTGTTTCTAGCCCAAGTAATGTCAAAAAAGAGCCAAAAGCATTTGCACTCATACCTATGTCTCTAAGAGATCTTTTTTTACAAATTGTGATTAAGGATTTTTTACCAGCTTTTTCTATCAGTGGATGCAGGTCTTTGTATTTTGGGTTTAGTAATTTATCATCTTGATTATCAACTTCTCTAAATACTGCAATTCCACCAAGCGCTGCGCTATGTCCGCTCATGTTTTTAGTGCTAGAGTGTATAACTATATCAGCTCCTAAATTTAATGGTTGCACTAAAAGGGGTGTTGTTGTGTTGTCTATTATGAGTAGAGTTTCATATTTTTTACATAGATTTGCAATTTTCTCTATATCTGGTAGTCTAAGGCTAGGGTTTCCTACACTTTCTAGTAAAACAATTTTTATGTTTGATTTGAGCCTATTCTCTATATGAAGAAAATCATCGATTTTACAGAAACTATTTTTTATGCCAAATCTTTTTAATGTTTGATTTACAAGAGTGTATGTTCCACCAAAGAATCCTCCTATACATAGAAGTTCATCATTAGTATTTAAGATTGCATTTAAAACCATAGAGATTGCTCCCATACCAGAAGATGTTGCTATGGCGCCAAATCCATTTTCCATCTTTGTTATTACGGATTCAAGTTTTGAGTTTGTAGGATTGCCAACTCTTGCATATAGTGGTAAATTTTGAGCTCCACAAAAGATATCTTCTGCTTGTTTTGCATCTTTATATCCAAAGGATGCAGATGGAGTTATGGTTGGTGCGGTTGCACCTGTTTTATTGCCTATAGATTGTACTAAAAGTGTATTAAAATCTTCAAAATTCATTTTGACCTCATATTGAAAAATTGACTACTTGATTTATCTTCTCTTCACATTTTTTTAATTCTGATAGAGGAGTATTAAGAACAGTATTTAAATTGTTTTGTACATCACTCCAAAAGAGTTTTAGTACACTATTGTTTGTTTTACATATACTTGTATATGTGTCATTTTCAAGGATTGATATTATCTTTGCTAATTTTATATTTTCAAGTGGTTTTGCCAATTTATAGCCGCCATGGGCACCTTTTGTGCTTATGAGTATATTGTTTTTTTTAAGTTCTAGCAATATTTGTTCTAAAAATCTCTGTGGAATCTTAGCTCTTGAAGCAATATCTTTTATCTTTAGAGTTTCATCTTTTCGACAAGACCCGAGCTGATAAAGTGCAGCTACAGCATATATGCTTTTGCTTGTAATTCCTACCATGGTTATCTCTTTAAAAGTTGTAATATTTGGTAGATTTTACATCCAAAACAAAAATCAAACATAGTCTCCAAAAGAGCACATACAAGCAAAATAACCGAAACAATAGTTGCATATATAGGTAAGTTGCTAAGATATAGAATGCTTAATGTAAAGGAGATGGACAGACCCATAAAAAGTGCAAATCTTTTAGGTGCTTCGTCACACATATGTTCTTTTAGATTTAGTATTTTAACTATAGATTTGCCGATTAGTAAAAAGGGGCTAAGTTCCTGTATTCTAAGTGCTCTTGCTAGAAAATCAAATAATAATATTAATGCAAAAATAGGTAATTTTGTGATTAATAATATCATAGTAGCTAAAGAGACTTGAGCCGATATAATTCGGACAAGATTCGAATCCGTACTTTTTAGTGATATGGGACAACTTTTGGACATTTATCTTCCTTGATCGTGAAATATTTATGTAAGCATAACATAATTTTATCTAATATCAAGTAAATCTATAGATTTAGTGGTTTTTAATTCTTTTCTACTAAATCATCAAGTGATAAGTGC
>JALUMZ010000300.1 GCA_027055635.1 Campylobacteraceae bacterium | reverse complement strand
ATATTTATCAATATAATTGAGAGAGGTGTGTTTATCTCGTGTATCGCATTTTTAACAAATTTATCCTGATATTTCAATAACTCTTTTGTATATTCTATAGATTTTTGCAACTCATCTGTTTTAGCTTGAACCAACCTCTCTAAATCCATATTTAAAGATACAAGTTCTCTATTTTTTGTTTTGATTTTATCTATCATTTTATTTACATGTAGAGCTATTTGGCTAAACTCTTCAAACTCTATCTCCTCTAAATCTATGTGTTTATAGATGAGTGATGTATCATCAAGAGCTTTAATCATATACTTTAACTCACTAGAAATTTTTTCAGTAAAATATCTATATTTTAAAATACTAATGATGTATAAAACTAAAGTAAGAGAAAATATCTTCAGGATAAATCCTGATATTTTATTTTTGTATTCGACTTGTTTATTTTTAAGCTCATCATCTAAGCCATTTACAACAATCATACTCCCATAAATCATATCTAGCTCTTTAAAAGCTCTAGAGAAAGCCAAATATTTATCTTTTTCATAGGTAAAATTAAAAAATTTATAGCTATTGTCGTTATCTTCCCTTAACCTTTTTTTTACTCTATCGCAAAACTTTGTTTTTCCTGAACAATAGAACATCCCCATATCTCTTCTGAAAATAAAATATTTTACCCTATTCTTCTCATCTAACAAAATATTTTCGCTCATATCAACTATATTTTGTCTCAATATTTTACTGTTTTTAGATCTCTTATAGTTATACTCAATTATCTTTCTTAGCCCACCACTTTTTTTAACAATTTCACTCTTTTTTATATCTATATAGCTTTTTTCAAACTTTGCTATCTCTTTGTTAAAGTCTAGATATTCGTTGAAAATAACAACAAAAGCCGCAACAAAAGCAAAAACACCTGCAAAAAATATAGCATACATATTTATTTGATTTATACTTTTTTTGCGTCTAAGTCTAAACATAATCTCCCTTGATTTTGGTATAATACTATACCAAAAAAAGGATTAAATTTGCCAATAAGATTACCAAGCGAGTGGGAAAAACAAGAGTACATCATGCTGGTTTTTCCCACTATCGAAAGTGATTGGAAACATAGCATAGAAGATATAAAACTTTCATACATAAAACTTATAACAGCCATACAAAAATATCAAAAATGTATAATTTTATGCGATGACAAAAAAGAGTTGATTGCTTCTTTACCTTCGCTGTTTAACATAAAATTTATAGAGATAAAAACAGATGATACTTGGATTAGAGATTTTGGTGGAATTTGCATATTTGACAGTGGTAAATTAGAAATTTTAAATTTTAAATTCAATGCATGGGGAGAAAAATTTGAGTTTCTATTAGATAATAGCGTAAACCAAAAATTACAAAGTTTAGGTCTGTTTAAAAATTTAAAAGATGTAGATTTTATACTAGAGGGTGGTAGCATAGATAGTAATGGAAATGGCACTATATTGACAACTGCAAAATGCATATATAATCCAAACAGAAATAAAAATTATTCAAGAAATCAAATTATTCAAAAAATCAAAAATATATTTGGTGCAAAAGAGTTGATTGTCTTAAATCATGGAGAATTAATAGGAGATGATACAGATGCACATATAGATACACTAGCTAGATTTATAGATGAACATACCATAGCCTATGCAAAATGCTATGATAGAAATGATAAACACTATGCAATTTTACAAGAGATGGAAAAAGAGCTAAAACAGACTAATTTCAGGCTTCTGCCACTTCCATTGCCATCAGCAAAATATTTTTTAGGTAAAAGATTACCGGCAACTTATCTAAACTTTATATTTATAAATAGTGCCCTAATAGTACCAACTTATAAGGACAAAAATGATAAAATAGCAATAGAAATTTTACAAAACTTCTTTTCAAATAGGGATATTATCGGAGTTGATGCTTCTATCTTTATAAGAGAACATGGAAGTTTGCACTGTGCAAGTATGAATTTTTACAAGGAGTTAGTATGACACTACAAAAAAGAGCAACTATAGTTTCAAGTTTAACAGCAACTATACTAATAATCATAAAGTTGGCCGTTGGGCTACTTAGCGGTTCGGTAGCAGTTTTAGCAAGTGCAATCGACTCTATACTAGACTTGATTGTTTCAGCATTTAATTATTTTGCCATAAACAAAGCAGAAAAACCGGCAGACGAACAATTTAACTACGGAAGAGGTAAAGTTGAAGCATTGGCGGCTGTCATAGAGGGTACCGTTATCACCATGTCTGGTATTTTTATCTTTTATGAATCCATAAAAAAAGCATATAGAGGCGAAATAGTATCCCATCTAACACCTTCTGTTATAGTGATGGTTATCTCTCTTATTTTAACCGTTGCCTTAGTGATGTTTTTAAACTTTGTGGCTAAAAAAACAGATAATATGGTTATAAAAGCCGATGCCTTACACTACAAAACAGATATATTCAGCAATGGAATCATACTTATATCTTTAGTAGTGATTCAGCTGACTGATTTTTATCTTATAGATTCCATTATGGGTGTTGCAATCTCTATATACATCATATATTCAGCTTATGAAATCATAAAAGATGGTGTCTATATGCTCTTGGATGCTGCTCTTGATGAAGAGATAGTGCAAAACATAAAAGATATTATAAAAAATGAAAAATTAGTAAATGACTATCACTTCCTAAAAACAAGAAAATCAGGAAATACAAACTTCGTAGATGTTCACTTAGTATTTGATACCGATATATCACTACTTGAAGCTCACCGTGCCGCTGATAGAGTTGAAGACAACATAAGAGAGTTAAGCAAAAATGACGAATGGATCATCAATACCCATTTAGACCCATATGATGATTCAGAAATGAACTAATCTTCTTTTTGAAGCTGACAATCTTCTCTCTCGCAACAAAAATCTTTTGCTTTAAATCCACCCCTGTGGCAATACCCTAGGCTTAAGCCACCTTTGCCGCCTATTGGGGTTACGCTGATGTGTTTTGCTTCATTTTTACTAAGGGCTACGCAGGCTGCACACTCTAGCTTTACATGTAGAGAGTCGCTTCCAAATGTTCGTCTGCAAACTCTCAAAATAACACCGGGACTAATGCCCATATTTGAAAAGCGTCTTTTTGTTTCTGTATCTAGATCTACGCTTTCAATTATAGCTCTTTTGCCTTTTTCTAATTTATCAAGTTGTGTCATTTATCCCTTTCCTCTGAGTCTCATTATACATCAAAGAGACTTAATACCCCATCAAAGCGAGTACTTTATATACCCCAAAAGCCAATAACCATGCTACTACATTTGGGTAAATTGTATAAAATGTTCTCCATGCCCATTGCGGAACTTCAGCATAAAAAGTTCCCATAGCTGCCAAACAGGGAGAATAAATCATGATAATTATAATCAAAGCAACAGCAGCTTTAAAATCAACATTTTGTCTCATTTTTGAGACTAAGCCTTTGCTTGTTTCATCTGCTCCACTCATGGCATATAGCGTTCCTAAAGTCGAAACAACTACCTCTTTTGCACTAAGTCCTGTCACAACTGCTATACTCAATCTCCAGTCAAATCCAAGAGGTGCAAATACCGGCTGTATAAACTTTCCAACACTTCCTAGATAACTATCTTCTAACAATTTTGCCTTTAATCCATTTTCTAGATTTTGTTTTTTACCGATATTTGTGGTCTGCTCTATCTTTGTATGATAGTTTTGAACCATTTTATCATTCACAGGATAAGAGCTCAAAAACCATATAGCCATAGCAGCTATCGCTATAAAAGTTCCTGCTTTTTTCAAAAACATTTTTGTCTTTATCCACAAATCCATAGCAAGAGCTTTAAATGATGGAAATCTATACGGTGGCATCTCCATAACAAATGGTTCAGGCTCACCCCTAAACAAAACTGTTCTCAAAATTTTAGCAACTATCAAACCTAAAAATGCACCACCAATATATATAAAAAACAGCATATTTCCAGGGTTGTGATTAGCAAAAAATGCAGAAACTAATAGCACATATATTGGCAGTCTTGCTCCGCAACTCATAAAACCAAGCACTAGCATAGTGATAATCCTGTCTTTAGGATTTTTTAGAGTTCTTGCTGCCATATAAGCCGGTACTGTACATCCAAATCCACTTACAAGTGGCACAAAGGCTTTTCCTTGAAGACCAAATCTTTTTAGAAATCCATCCATCAAATAGGAGGCTCTGCTCATATAACCTGTTTGTTCAAGTAAATTTAGTCCTAAAAATAGTATCAAAATATTTGGTAAAAACATGACTATTGCACCAACTGCCGGCAATACTCCCTCTGTAAGCACAGAATTAAATATCCCCTTTGGTAAAAAATCAGCCAAAAATGATGAAGTCTCACTAAAAATTGCATCAATCACATTCATAGGGTAATTTCCAAGCACAAATGTCAACTGAAAAAGTGTCCACATAAAAAACAAAAATATAGGAAGTCCTAGTATCGGATGTATAAGAAAGTTATCCAATTTCTCGCTAAGAGATTCATCCTCTTCTTCCATATCTATAGTTTCCATCTGAAGATTATACGAGATTGCCGCCCTCTCATTTGCCAATATATCAGTGGTACTCTCTTCGTCAAACTCTAATTCTAGATCTTTATACATCTTTTCAAGGGCATTATGTGCCTCAATAAATATCGGTAAATCGTGAATCATCTTATAGACATCTTCATCTCTGTCTAAAAGCCTGATTGCCATAAACCTAGAGACATCATTACTTTTAAAATGCGGTGATTTTCTAAGAATTTTTGCTAGTCTCTCGATTCTCTCCTCAATCTTTTCATTATAAAAAATTTTATTCTTAGCCAAAGGTGTTTTATGCAGTTTTATTATCTGGGATATTATCTCTTCAACTCCTCTATTCTCTTTTGCGGAAGTCAAGATCACCGGTATTCCGAGTAACCCTTCTATTTTGCTTTTATCAATAAAACCACCTTTTTTTTCAATCTCATCCACCATATTGATAACTAAAATTGTTTTTTTATGCATATCAAGAAGTTGCAGTGTAAATATAAGATTTCTTGAAAGTGTATTTGCATCTACAACATTTAAAACTATGTCATAATCTTCATTTAATAAAAAATCTTTTGCTACCTGTTCTTCCGGAGTATAGGCATTTAGAGCATAAATACCCGGCAAATCCGTCATCTTTATATCATAAATATCTCTTTTAAGAAAAACCTCTTTTTTCTCAACCGTCACACCGCTAAAATTGCCTACATGTAGTTTGGCATTGCTTAATGCATTGATTATGGAACTCTTGCCGACATTTGGCTGCCCTACTATCGCTACTTTTATATCATCATTCATAAATGCCCTTCACCTCTATACTGCTTGCTTCTTCATCTCTAAGTGCTACTTTTGTATTATTGCTCAATATATCCCAAGTTTGTCTTGCAAGAGTATGCGCTATAACTTTTACTTTTGCACCCTTAACAATACCCATAGATAAAAGCCTGCCTTTAACAGGTTCTTTCGCAAAAATTTTGGTTACTATAGCTTCTTCATCAATCTTTAAATCAGAAATTCTTTTCACCAATTTCTCCTTATATCTTTTATTTGATGGAATAATAGCAAAATTAAAATTAAAATGTTCTTAGATTGATAATCATTATCATTTTATAATGCTAAGCACTCCTTAATACAAATCTTGCAAACACCCTAAGCACAAGCATAAACGCTATTTGCAAAATTTGAGTTTAACCTTACCCTATATCAAACTTCGCTAAAATGAGTTGGACTAATAGAGACACCATTAATTTTAACGGAATAAAATATGAAAAAATCAGCAAATAGTGACCCAGGTAAAGCAGCAAAAGAAGAATCAATCGAAAAACAACTGTGGAAAGCTGCCGATAAACTACGAAAAAATATAGATGCCGCAGAGTATAAGCATGTGGTGATGGGGCTTGTGTTTTTAAAATATATCTCAGACAGTTTTGAAGAACTTTATAACAAACTTAAAAGCGAAAAGGATATGGGTGCTGACCCCGAAGATAGAGATGAATATAAGGCGGAAAATGTCTTTTTTGTTCCGCAACAGGCTAGATGGTCGTTTCTTGTTTCAAATGCTAAATTACCAAATATAGGCAAAATTGTTGATGAAGCTATGGATTCCATCGAAAAAGAAAACAACTCCCTTAAAGGGGTGCTCCCAAAAGTATTTGCCAAAGATAACTTGGATAGCA
>JALUMZ010000299.1 GCA_027055635.1 Campylobacteraceae bacterium | reverse complement strand
AAACCAAAATCAGAATCATTCATAGACTTTAGTGCATCCTCATAATCATCTTTTGCTATCAAAGAGACGATAGGTGCAAAAACCTCTTGGCAGACAATATTCATATCCTCTTTTACATCGACCATGATAGTAGGTTCCATCACTAATCCCTCATTTGAACCTCCGAGCAAGACTTTTGCCCCCTCTTGTTTTGCATTTGCTATCCAAATTTTTGCTTTATCGACGGCGTCTTCATCAATCATAGGACCTATAAAAGTCTTATCATCATAAGGATTTCCAACTACAAGCTTGCTAGTCTCGTCTGCAAGAAGTTTTGAAAATTCATCATATACCTCTACATGCACATAAATCCTCTGAAGAGAGATGCAGACTTGTCCAGAGTTAACAAAAGCTCCTATTGCACACTTTTTAGCCGCATCTTTTAAATTTGCAGACTTATCTATAAAAGTTGCCGCATTTCCGCCAAGTTCTAGCGCTATCTTTTTTATGCCCGCTCTTTTTGTGATAAGATTTCCCACAGGAACACTTCCTGTAAAGCTGATGACTCTAGGAATTTTGCTTGTTACCAAAGCATCATTTACACCCTCCCCGCTATATACAACGCTAAGCGCATCCTTGATGGCATAAGGGCTCTCAATAAAAAGCTTGGCCAGTGAATATGCACAAAGAGGTGCAGCAGAGCTTGGCTTAAGGACAACTGCATTTCCACTCACCAAAGCAGGGGCGATCTTATGAGCCACGAGGTTTAAGGGAAAATTAAACGGAGTGATGGCAAGAGCAACACCAACCGGTACTCTTTTAAAAAACGCTAAAGTTTTTTTACCACTTGGCATCGCGGTTGTATCAAAACTCTCACCACTTATAGTTATCATCGTATGAGCCGAGAGCCTTATGGTCTCTATACATCTATTTACCTCTCCTCTTGCAAAAACCATCGGTTTTCCAACCTCATCACAAATAAGTTTCGCAAATTTTTCACTCTCTTTTTCTAGCTTATTTGCAACATCTTCAAGCCAAGAAACCCTTTGATGTAGGGGTGATTTTTTCGTCTCTTTTGAGGCACTTTTTGCTTTTAGATATGCCATCTCTACATCGCTTGTCGTGCATATTGGATAGTTTGAGACAACATTTAAATTAAAAGGGTTTTTAACCTCTATATAGTTTTGCGTACTCTTGCTCTCACTTCCTAAAAATATCTTTGCTCTGTTCATCTCACACTCCTAAAACATTATTTAATCTAAACTTGGGTATTATTATAGCTATTTTATTATTAATAGGTTGAAAAATTATGGAAAAAGCAAAATTTATATGGATGGATGGAAAATTAACTCCTTGGGATGAGGCAAATGTACATATCTTAACTCACACTCTGCATTATGGAAATGGTGTTTTTGAGGGAACAAGAGCTTATATGACAGACAGAGGCTTGGCTATATTTAGACTAAGAGACCACACAAAAAGACTTTTAAACTCAGCAAAAATAACAAGAATTACACCCCCTTATAGCATCAAAGAGCTAGAGGATGCACAGCTCGAAGTTTTAAGGGTAAATGATTTTAAATCAAATGTATATCTTAGGCCTCTTATATATCTTGGCTATGGAATAATGGGATTATACCATGTAAATGCTCCTGTAAAAACTGCCATTGCAGCTTGGGAATGGGGTAGCTACCTTGGAGATGAGGGCATAGAAAATGGCATAAGAGTAAAAATATCTTCATTTACAAGAAATCCTGTCAGCTCTACTATGGGCAAGGCAAAAGCTGCTGCAAACTATCTAAATTCACAATTAGCAAAATATGAAGCTATGGATGCAGGATATGAAGAGGCTCTTTTGCTTGATGAGGATGGATTTGTTGCCGAGGGTAGCGGAGAGTGCTTTTTTATAGTAAGAGACGGGGTGCTTATATCGCCTCCAAATGACACTTCACTAGAGAGTATCACGCAAAACACAGTACTCATGCTCGCCAAAGATGCCAATATACCTATAGAGAGAAGAAGAATAACAAGAGATGAAGTGTATATAGCAGACGAAGCATTTTTTACTGGTACTGCCGCAGAGGTAACACCGATAAAAGATGTGGATAATTACATAATCGGTGATGGAAAAAGAGGTGAGATGACAAAGCAACTCCAAGAAGCATATTTTGATGTAGTGTATGGCAGAAATGATAAATATAGAGACCTGTTAACTTTCATTTAGATAGTTACAGTAGAATTCAGTAAAATTTTAAAGGATAAAAATGCCCGTTGATTTAAATGATTATTTTAATAAGAAAAGTGGAAATGGTGGAGGAGGAGGAAACTCTGGAAATAACCGCCAAACTCCCAATATAGAGCCTCCTGATTTTTTTAAAAATCTAGGCAAAAAAGCAGGTTTTTTATATGTTTTGATTGCTATTGTTGTAATTTTAGTCATTGCTAAGCCTTTTGTTGTCATAAATTCTGGTGAAATGGGCATAAAAGCAACTGCCGGTAAGTTTGACCCAATCCCTATGAATCCGGGATTTCATCTCTTTTTACCTTTTGTGCAAACCGTATTTATAGTTGACACTAAAGTAAGAATCATGAACTACACTTCCGGTGCTGATCAAGAAGTAACTCAAAGAGGCTCCGGTATAAAAAATAAAAATGCAATATCTGTACTTGACTCTCGTGGACTTCCCGTCTCCATCGACCTTACAGTCCAATACAAATTAGAGCCATCAACCGCTCCTCAAACCATCGCAACATGGGGTTTGGCATGGGAAGATAAAATCATAAATCCCGTAGTAAGAGATGTTACAAGAAATGTAGTAGGACAATATCCTGCAGAAGAGTTACCTGTACTAAGAAATGTTATCGCAGCTAAGATAGACCAACAAATCAGAAAAAATATAGATGCACAGCCCGGACAACCCGTACAACTTCTTACAGTCCAACTAAGAAATATCATACTTCCTCAAAAAATAAAAGACCAAATAGAGAGAGTTCAGATAGCAAAACAGGAGGCTGAAAGAACAAAGTATGAAGTTGAGAGAGCAAATCAAGAAGCCAAAAAGAAAGCCGCCCTTGCAACCGGTGATGCAAACGCAAGAAAGATAAAAGCTCAAGGTCAAGCAGATGCAGTGAAAATTGAAGCAGACGCAAATGCTTATGCCAATATTGAGATTGCTAAAAGTATCACACCCAACCTACTTCGTCTTAGACAAATAGAAGTACAAGGTAAATTTAATGATGCCCTCCAAGTCAATAAAGATGCAAAAATATTTTTGACTCCCGGTGGTGCTGTTCCAAATATTTGGGTAGATACAAAAAATACAAAAGAGATGACAAGCATAAATAAGTAGGATTATATGAATCAAGAGATATTAAACAACATAGACTGGGATAAAAATCCAATGATCCCAGTCATCGCACAAGACTTTGAAAATGGCAAGATTTTGATGCTCGCTTATACAAACAAAGAAGCATTTGATCTGACACTCAAAACAAAATTTGCACACTACTACTCAAGAAGTAGAAAAAAACTATGGAAAAAGGGAGAACAGAGTGGGCATACCCAAGAGGTAAAAGAGATATATCTTGATTGTGACAGTGATACTGTATTACTAAAAATAAAACAAAACGGTGTTGCTTGTCATACAGGACGAATGTCTTGCTTCTTTAACAGAGTCGATACAAAAGAGGAACTACCTCCGATAGAGACTAAAATCGACTCTTACAGCATTAGCGATACACTCTATCATGTTATATGCGAAAGAAAAAATGCAGATCCCAAAAAATCATATGTATCCTCTTTGTTTAAAAAAGGAGAAAATAGTATCCTAAAAAAAGTTGTAGAAGAGGCTGGAGAATTCTGTTTTGCCATCAAAGACAAAGATGAAAAAGAGATCATCTATGAGGCGGCAGATTTGGTTTTTCATACTCTTGTTGCATTGGGATATAAAAATATCAATCCTGATTTAGTAAAACAAGAGCTTAAAAAAAGATTTGGCCTAAGTGGCATAGAGGAGAAAAATAGCAGAGACAATGAATGAGCTAAAATCTTCAATTTTAATTTACATAAATCATTTTGGGCTATATGACTATATAGCCTACTTATGGCTTATATTTACTTTTTTAATCCTTATATTTTTATCACTCTTGCTCATAAAAAAATCTGCTAAACTATCAATAATAATGATACTTTTTTCATTTTTCCTACTTTTTATTGGACCTTTTGTCTTGAAATATTTTTTAGATAAAACAATAAGACCAGTAAAAATAGAGCATGTGAGTTATAAAAAACTACACTTTTCAAATACTCTTATTGTTGACTCGGATATCAAAAATATCTCAAAAAAACCATATCAATTATGTCAAATAGAGACAAAAATATATAGATACTCAAAATCAAAATTTAAAACTTTTATAAACAAACTAAAGCCTATCAAATATATGACGATTTTAAAGAAAGTAGAATTAAAGGCGGGTGACACCATGAGCAATAGAGCTGTATTTTATAATTTTTCATATAATTACGACATAAATACATCTGTAAGCGCAGAGTGCTATGGAGGAGGGTTATGATTTCGTATTTTACAATTGTTCATATAATCACTCTAGTCATACTTTTTATTTTATTTATCATTTTGCTTGTTCTCTCTTTGAAAGAGACAAGAAAAAAAGTTCTAGTAGCGATGATTTTCTCGAACTTTTTAGTCATATCAATGCTGGCTGTTTTTTCAATGTTTGTTCTTGATAAATATACCAAAAAAGCAAGGCTAGAGAATGTAACTCACTCCCGAATTTTGATCAGTGAATCACTAGTAATTTCCGGCCGGGTTAGAAATATAGGAAAATTTGGTATATCAAAATGCTTTCTACATGTAAAGCTGGTCAATAACGCAGTAGAATCGGGTAAGCTTACAGGTTCTACAGTATATAAACCAACCACGGGACTTGGATTTTTAACAAATAAAATTGATGGTAATGCCAAAAAATCTACAATAGAAAAAGACTTTTTAATAGCTAAAAATTTAAGGGTTGCTGAGCTAAGAAACTTTAGCGCCTCTATGAGATACCCGTCATACTTTGTAAATCCAAGAATGATTTATAAACTACACTGTAGATAACCTATCAGTTTATAAAGTAATTCCCATCAAAACTCACAAGTGAATAGCTTCTCTCGTCTCCTATGCTTTTAACCAATGAATTTATACTGAGAAAACTAAGTGAATCTGCTTTTATGTATGCTCTTATCTCTTCTACACTCATATTTGCACTTATAAGCTCTTCATAACTTGGAGTGTCTATACCATATTTACAAGGATGCTCAATAGTTGGCGAAGTTATACACATATGCACCTCTTTTGCTCCTGCATCCTTTAGTATCCTTATAATCCTTTTTGCAGTTGTACCCCGCACTAAACTATCATCTACAACTACTATCCTCTTATCTTTTAGCAAATAAGAGATTGGGGATAGTTTCAGTTTTACTTTCATATCTCTTCTAGCTTGAGTAGGCTCTATAAAGGTTCTGCCGACATAGTGATTTCTAACTATCCCCATCTCAAAAGGAATACCACTCTCATTTGCATATCCAAGCGCTGCACTAACTCCACTATCTGGCACAGGAATCACCAAATCTGCTTGGATTTTATTTTCCTTTGCCATTGCTCTACCCATCTCTTTTCGTACTTCATATACACTCTTGCCATCTATAACACTATCTGGTCTAGCAAAATATATATACTCAAATGCACAAATTTTTGGATCTGGCTCAAAGAGCTGAATGCTCTCATACTCATCTTTACTCTTATCAAAGATAATCATCTCACCGGGTCTTATATCTCTTATAAACTTTGCACCGATTAAATCGAACGCACAAGTTTCACTTGAGACTATATATCCACCATCCTCTAGTTGCCCTAAAGAGAAAGGTCTAACGCCATACCTATCTCTTATGGCAAAAATTTTATTTCTTCCTTGGATTACCAAGCAATATGCGCCTTTTATGATATTTAACGCCTCTACAATCCTGTCTTTAAGATGCTCTTTGTGACTTCTTGCTATAAGATGAATTATATTTTCAGTATCCATATCAGACTGAAAAATAGCTCCCTCATCTATAAGCATATCTTTGACCTCCTAACTTTCTCATTTTACCAAATCTCAACCATTTTAAAATTATACAATCCCTAAAATAGGGCCTTTATAATCCATTTTATGTAAAAAATGTGTGTCCTAATGCTAATAATTTGATAAAATTAGAT
>JALUMZ010000298.1 GCA_027055635.1 Campylobacteraceae bacterium | reverse complement strand
ATAGTAACTTGAATGAAAACCAAAAGAAGTCTGCTAAGTCCTGTAAAACCCATGACGACAGAGTCTGATATGCCTGCAACAAAAAACAGAGCCATCAATCCACCAAAAACAAGTGCATACACATAAAACCACTTGGATCTTAGCGACTCTTTTATGTCCAAGTATGCCACAAGGAGTAAATTTTTCATTTTGTTGCCTCTTTTTTCATCTCTTCTAGTTTTTTATTGTTCAATTTTTCTACCTCATATATGATGTCAATAGCTTGTTTATAATCTATAATTTCATGATTTTTAGGAACAGTCTCTTTTGTATAAGCTGCTAGCCCATAAGCCATAGGTGTTATACTGTCATCTGTATATAGTGCATTTCTTGCATCTATCCACTTGCCAGTTTTTGCATCTGTTATCCAAAGAATTGCCTTGTCTTTCCATGGAATTTTTTCCTCATCCATCCAAAGAACTGCACACCCTATATCATCAAATTTATATGTTTTTCCATTATTGGGATTTACTATCTCAAATGCAAATTTTCGCTCACTAATAGCCATTTTGCATCTTTCACACATATCTCTATCCCAATGAATCTTTTCTACTCCTCCTATCTTTTTCTTTTCACACCCAGTAAAAAAAAGACCAATAGTCACTAATAGTAAAAAAAGAAGTTTAAACTTTTTCATCTTCGACTATCTTTCCTAAATCCATATAAACCTGTCTATTTACCAAATCTTTTATCTCATCTAGTCTATGCGTGATAAAAAGTGTAGAACATTTTACATCTAGGTCTTGTAGCAGTTTGTAAAAGTGCTCTCTGGCTTTTGGATCAAGGTTTGCAGTAGGTTCATCAAAAACTAACAATGAGCTTTTTTTTGATAGTGCAATTGCGATTAAGAGTTTTTGTTTCATTCCGCCCGATAGCTTAAAGAACTGTTTATGCAAATTTTTCTTTAAATTAAGCTCCATTTTTTCAGATTCTTCAAATATCATTTCTCTTGAAATATTTGAGCTTTTTGTTATAAATGATATCATCTCATCAAGACTTATCTTGATTGGGGGTGGAAGTTGAGGGATAAAACTAATGTTTTGTAAAACTTTTACCCTCTCTTTTATTGGATCAAATCCATTAACTTCTATCTTGCCGGCATCTATATGATAAAATCCCAAAAAGGCACGAATCAGAGTCGTCTTCCCAGCTCCGTTTGGACCCATCATGGCAATTCTATCTCCTTGATTTATATCAAGACTAACATCATCTAAGACATTTACCCCTAAAAATTTTTTGCTTACATTTTTAGCTGATACGAGCATATTACACCAAATCTTTTAATCTAAAATCAAGATTGTATGCATCTACATGACAAACATCTACGCATCTACCACAAAGTATGCAATCACCGTTTTTTATATACTCTTGGTGCTTCCCTTTGGCAGCTCTGGCTTTATCATGTTTTGGTTTTATGAACTCTAGCACATGATCTTCTGGGCAGACAGCTATACAGGCCGAGCAGTGGTCGCATTTATCCATATCCCACTTAAGTCTAGTAAGTCCTATCCATCCAACAAAATTATATGTGGTGCCGACAGGACAGATATATTTGCACCATCCTCTTCTTGAAAAAAAGATTTCAAAAAGCAAAATAACAACTACCCAAACTAGAGCCAAGCTCCATCCGTAAGTGATAAATCTACTGATTATACCGATAGGATTTATGACTTCAAAAACTAGATAACCATCTATTGCAGCGGCTAAAAGAAAAACAAACCAAAAGAAAAATCTGATGTTTGGATTGAATACTCTAGACTTTATAATTTTTTTTCTTACAAGAGCCAAGTGAATTTTTTCCCCAATTTCACTCAAAAGTCCATAAGGGCACACCCATGAGCAGTATGCTTTGCCACCGACAAAGAAGTAAAAAATCAAGAGTGTGGCACTTCCTATGATGACATTTATATGCATACTATGATCACTTGCTAGTATCTCTAAAGCTGTAAAAGGATCTATCATATGAAAACCCAAAAGCCTTGAGCCGTTCATTGTTCCTTCAAGAACTTGTACATCTATATGAAAAGAGAGGAAAAATAGAAGATTTATTATTATGATACTAATCCATCTCCACCCTCTCCAAGAGAGTCTATTGTGTCCATGTTTGTTTTTGTTGAAAAAAGTTGAAAAAAAGGAAGCGTTAACAAGCTCCCTTACACTTCCACTATATTTATTCATTTTTTACTCTTTACTATTTTTGTGCTTTGTCGTACTTAGCCTGAAATGTACTTATCTCTGTGGCTAAATCATCAAGCTGTTGATCACTTAGATTTCCAAGTAAACCATACATAACATAGTTTTTCCTAGTACCTGCTTTGAACTCTTTTAAATTTTTTAGCAAAAAGTCTTTGTCTTTTCCTCTTAGTTTTGGTCCTATGATTCCCTCACCGGTTGATCCGTGGCAAGAAGAACAGTTTTTCTTATAGAGTGGAGAAACTTTAAAGGCTGCAATATTTCCAGCTTTATTTTTTAGTGCTCTTAGTTTGTCATCCATTTTCTTGTTTGCTTTGCTAGAAGAGCTTATTTTTTCACTCTGTTTTACCTCTTTTTTTATCTCCGTTTTTTTAACTAGATGAACTTTTATCTCTGATTTTTTTATCAATGATTGTATGTTTGCTAATTTGTTTACCTCTTTATCTGAATTATACATATATACACAAGCCCATAGTGCCAATATTGTTGCTATCCCTGCTATCACATGTTTGATCATTTTCCCATCCTCATTTTTCTTATTTGTTTATTAAAATTTGCTATCTCTTGTGCCATATTTTCCAATTTTTTGTCATCAATTTGGCTAACCAACTCTTTCATGAGTACATTTTTTCTCTTACCTGTTTTAAAGTCAAGTATCCTCTGATAGATAAAATCTTTGTCTTTATCTAGAAGTGATGGACCTATGACACCATTTGCATAGTCGTCATGGCAGGCTGAGCACTTTATGATATAGTCTTTACTTAACTGTTTTATCATCATGGTGATTCTTACTCTCTCATAAGGAGATTTGATGTTTAGATAAGCATCAATCGTAGTTCTTGTTTTTGAAGTCTCACTATTGTATTTATCTATGGCTTTTGCCTCTTTTGATTTATCTTCTTCATTATAAGAGTAGTAAAATTGTCCACCATTTTCTTTTGAAACCTCTTTTTTAGTAGATTTCTTTACGACATTTTTAGTTACTTTTATGGCGGCTGGTGCTTCTTTTTTCACTGTTTCTTTTTTCTCCTCTTTATTCCCACAACCACTAAAGAGTAATACTCCAGATACGATACATGTAAGTATAATTTTTTGACTTATCATTTTTGACCTTTCTTATATACACTAGCATAAGTTTGAGCCGGTATAATTTTAAGAACTTTAGTTGGACAAAGCTCAACACAAGCTCCACAACCAACACAAGCTTCTCTTATCTCAGGAATCAATCCACCATCTTTTTTTATCATGCCTATCGCATCACTTGGTGTTGGATATGGGCACATATCTGCACATATTGTGCACGGTTTCTCTCTAAGCTTATCTAGTTTTAATAAAAGTTGTTTTTGGAGTTTAACCTTCTCTTTCTCATCGCCTCTTATACTTGCATCTTTGTTTTTTTTCTGTGTTGCGCTAAGTACTTTTGTATGTTCATATATGGCATCAACTGCACTGTTTGGTACTTTTTTATTGTGAAGTGCCAGACAGCCCTCAAAATTTGCCAGATATGCTATTCCCATTTCAACATATTTTATATTGTCGTGTTCATGATTTAGAGCACCGCTAGGGCAAGCCAGCATGCAAGGAAAGGCTTCACATAAGTAGCATCCCCTCTTTTTAGGGTCTATATATGCCATGCCGACACTCGCACCTCCATCTATATCTTCAAGTTCTATCGCATCATATGGGCAAACTTGCAAGCATTGACCGCATTTAATACAAAGTTTTAGAAACTGATCTTCTTGTACTGCTCCAGGAGGTCTTAATCTTAACTCTTTTGCTTTTAAATCAGGCGCAAGATATATTCCGGCTCCACTAGCAAGTCCTAAAACTCCTAGCCCAGTCATCTGCTTTATAAATTTTCTTCTTTTTTTCTCTTCAGGACTCAAAGGACCCCTCCTATACTCATCTTTGGATGTTTATCTATAGCTAATTTTACAGGCTCTGAAAGCGGAGCAAGTTTAGCCAAAAAGTTTATGATAGTGATAACAGGTGAGCCATAGAAAAATTTTACACTCGGATTAAAAAGCCACATCTTGTCTGCGTAGTACCTTTCAATATGCGGAGTATCCCCTATGCCGTCACTATTTCTATCAAATCCTTGGTAATTATCCCAATAGTTTCCTATCCATGTGTTTTTGGTAACTCGTGTATTATACGAGTCATTTATAACATTTTCTATGTTGCCTTTTATGATATTATCTTTAAAAATATTTGCTATACTCAGTGAATGAAAATGTACAGCTTCACTATTGTAGAGAAGTTTGTTTCCCTCTATATAGTTATGAGCATCCGGTTGAAAAGGTGATCTGTCTATATATAATCCTCTTGCACAGTAAATCATAGTGTTGTTTTTTATGATATAGTTAGACGAATCTTTTAAGCCGATTCCCAATCCTGTTGTGCCTAGTGAATTTTCTATTACATTTCTATAGGCTTCAGTATCTTGTGAATACATGAAAAATATACCGACACTATTGTGTTTAAAAACATTATCTTGCACTATATTTTTGCCAGTGTACATAAAATGCAATGAGTATCTACAGTATTCACCATAATTTTTTTCTATCAAATTTCCATGGCTGTACCATACAACAAAATCTCTTGATTTTATGATACGATTGCCTCTTACAATATTATCATTACTGTACCAAAGTCTTATAGCATCACCTCTAAGCCCAAGGCTAAAAGGTTTAGAAGTGATATAGTTGCCACTAATCTCACTTTTACTTACTTGCTGTAGATCAATTCCAAAAAGAGAGTCTAAAATCTTACAATTTTGGATTTTTACATGTTTTGCCTTTATTATAGCAACTCCCGCATCTACTCTCTCATGCTCTTGTCCACTATGCCTGATGATTAGATTTTTGATAGTCACATAAGAACTTTTGATTCTTATAACTGTACCTTGTCCATCACCTTCTATGATAGCTTTTTGATTTTTTCCATCTATGATAAGTGGTTTATTTATAGTTATATTTCCTCTGTAAACACCGGCAGGAAGCTCTAATAGAGAGCCAGGTTCTGCTTTGTTGATTGCTGTTTGCAACAGGTTTGTTGCAAACAGAGGTAAAAAAGAAAATATTACTATATAAAGCCATCTCATGATCAAATCTTTTAGCTTTCTTTTGCTTTTAATGCTTTATTTTTTGATACAACAGCCAATAGAGATAATACACTTATAGCTACCAAAAGCCAAAAGCCTGTGGTTGGATATGAGTGTGTTGTAAATTGAGCGACTTTTCCATCTCCAAAGACAGTAGGCATAAAAGGTTTTATCTTGAATGCTCCCCATTCATGCATATGGTGTCCAAACCAATATAGCCAATAGGAGTAAAACCCTATAAAGATAAGTGGTAAAGATATAGGAATTAGCATGAAAAGATTTAGTATTTTTGATCTATATACCATAAATAGCACCAAGAGAAGAGCCGTAAATACTAAAGCATAGGGAGCTGCCATCCTAAGATATGGAGCACCTCTATCCATAGGATCCATGCCTATAAAGTGGTTTATGGTTTCCATCTCAAACACATCTCCACTAAAACCATCAAAATGATAATAGACAGGGATGCCGTTTGGAAAAGACTCTTTTGGATAGTTTGGAGCTTCTAATGCCACATACCAAATAGGTGTTGTTACAACTCCTATCTCCATGTCTTCATCTATGAGTTTTTTAAGGTCTCCTGCTATATCCTTTGGTACAGTTGGACTTACATACATACCTTTTTTGTAGTAGTTCCAAACTTTAGTAGTTAGAGCAGAGATTTTATCACCTTTATCCTCTTTTTTCATCTCCACAACATTGTGAGTAAAAACTGCTGGAATTACAAAGAAGTAGAGTAAAATTCCAAGCGCCAATAGAGAAAAAATTCTCGATTTCATCAAAGAGCTGTTCATGATTTTGCCTTTAAGTTTTTCTTGTTTTAATTTTATATATTATACACTAAGAGTGTTAAATAAGTATAAAATTAAAATAAGTTTTTATTATGTATAAGTTATGTTAATAC
>JALUMZ010000297.1 GCA_027055635.1 Campylobacteraceae bacterium | reverse complement strand
ATATTGAAGCTCTCAAAGATTGCTAGCTAAAAAGATAATCAAATCAAGTAATTATATAATTGTCCTACTGCGATTCCTCCATCGTTTATCGGGAGTTTGTGGGGAAAATATATCTTTTGTTTCATTGGTTTTTTTGTGATTTTCTCCAAAATGGTTCGGTTTTGAAAAACCCCTCCTCCAAAGGCGATATCCAAATCATATCTATTTGAAATTTTGAAAAGTATATCAACCAATCCATTTATAAACTTCGTAGCTATAAGGCTTGGATTTTTATCTTTTAACATTTGTGCAAATATATGTTTGTATCTGATGACATCTCCATCAAGATAAAATTCATAACTTTGGCTGATACCCTCATCATAGAGACTCTCGATGATAAGTCCGCTTTCACCGTCATAAGTTACACTCTCACAAACTCCACTAAAAACTACGACTGCATCAAAAATTCTACCAACAGAGGAGCATTTGATGGCATTTATATTTTTTTGGTGCATCTGTTTAAGGATTGAAAATTCATTTTTATCAAACAGATCCACAAAGTTTTTAAAACTACTAAAATCATCATCTTTTACAACATCAAATATCATAGATATAGCTACTCTCTTTATATCTTTGATACTCTTATCCCCACCCAAGAGATAAAATGGCTCAAAATAGGCTACTCTTTTGTAAGATTTTCTATCACAGATGAAAAATTCGCCACCCCAGATAGTTCCATCATCTCCATATCCTGTTCCATCCCAAGCGATACCTAAAAGCTCATCTTTTAAATCATGCTCAAACATACATGAAAGTATATGCGCGAAATGGTGCTGAATTTGATAGACTTTTTTATTCTGTTTTTTTGCCCATTGAGTTGTAAAATAGTTTGGATGAAGATCACAAATAATCACTTCGGGATCAAAGTTGTATAGTTTTTTAAAAGTCTCTAGCGTTCTTTGGAAAAACTCACAACTCTTCACACTGTCTAAATCTCCAATGTAAGGGCTAAGTATGATTTGGTTATCAAGATATAGGGCAATAGAGTTTTTTTGATGAGCCCCGACTGCGAGTATATGCCTTTTTTCAGTATATTTACTCCTAAAACTCATAGGTGTAAATCCCCTTGATGCTCTCATGAAAAGTTGTTTGCCCTCAATGATTTGCAAGACGCTGTCATCACTGGCATTTACTATTTCTCTGTTGTAGTCAAGGTAAAATTCTACTATATTTCCAAGTGATTTTTCTAACTCTTTTGCATCTTTTATTATCGGTTCACCAGATCTATTTGCGCTCGTAGCGATGATAGGCTTTTTGAGTTCTTGTAAAAGTAGCACATGCAAAGGAGTGTAGGGCAAAAATACCCCTAGCCTATCTATATAAGGAGCGACTAAGTCACTAATCAAAGAGCTCTTTGCATTTTTTTTGACAAGCACTATGGGTCTTTGTATGGAAGTTATCGCCTTTTCTTCATCATTTGTGATATTTGAGCATTTTTTTATATCGTCTATCGTTTCAAACATTACGGCAAAAGGTTTTGTTGATCTTTTCTTTCTCTCTCTTAGCTCTTTTACAACTCTGTTTTGTGTGGCATCACATATCAGATGAAAGCCTCCCATACCTTTCATAGCAACAATGTGTCCTTTTGTGATTAAGCTTGATATTTTATCTATCGCCTCACTGTTTTTGGCTAGCACTATTCCATCTATGGTTTTGAGAGAAATCTCCGGTCCACAATCTTCACAACTGATAGGTTGAGCGTGATATCTTCTATCCATGGGGTTGGTATATTCACTTTTGCATTTTTGACACATTTGGAAGATACTCATAGATGTATTTACTCTATCGTAAGGAACTGTCTTGATGATAGAGTATCTTGGTCCACAATTTGTACAGTTGATAAAATAGTAGTTATGCCTAAAGTTATTTTTATCTCTAAGTTCGCTCAAGCAATCGTCACATATCGACATATCAGGAGATACTAGAGTGTGTTTACTGGCTTTTTCATCACTTTTTCTGATTTCAAAATCTTGATAACCAAAAAATTCTAATTCTGTTTTGTCTATAACATCAACTCTGCTAAGTGGTGGAAGCTCTACATGTAGAGAGTTATCAAACTTTTTTAAGCTCTCAATCTCTCCCTCTATATCAATTGCAACACCTAGTGAATTGTTTAGAACATAGCCTTTTAAAAAGTTGCTATGAGCTATTTGATAAATAAAAGGACGGAAACCTACACCTTGGACAATGCCCTCAATCCTGTATATATATCTTTTTTTACTACTCAAGATATTTAGATTTTCAAAGCCCTGTAGATATTTTCAGATATATCATCAACATAATTTTCAAGTTTATCATCAAGGATACCTTCACCGTTTAAAAATACAAAACCGCCGAGATAGCCCATAAATAGACCGAATGCAGAGAAAAAATTCTGATTTCTAAGCTCTTTTCGCCTAACACCCTCTTCAAAAAATATCATAAGTTCAGTAACAAAAGCTGCCACACACACCATACCTTCGCAACCATCTTTAAAAATCTCTTTGTTTGCCAGATAAACTCTTAGAAAAAAATCCAAATGCTCAGGCTGGTTTATTGCCATATCAAAATATAATTTTACGATAGCATGAATCTTATCTTTTGTATTTATATCTTGTTCATTTATAATTTTTATCTTTGCACCCAATATATCTGATGAGTACTTTATAACACTTCTAGCCAACTCTTCCTTTGAGGAAAAATAGTTATATAAATTTCCTACACTCATATCCATTGCTTTTGCGATATCTGGTATGGTTGTACTGTAAAATCCCTTTTTCGAAAAAAGAATTAAAGATTTTTCAAGAATAAGTTCGGTTTTTTTAAGTTTTTTAGTCAATTTTAGCTCCATTATCTTTTATGCAAGTAACTCTGCTAAAGTCTTTGCATTACGGAAGCAGCGTGAGCTCCCAATCCCTCTGTTTTTGCCAATAATGCACACTCTTTTCCTATCTCCTGTATCCCACTTTTGCTCATACTGATGATTGAAGACTTTTTTATAAAATTATCAACACTCAAAGGAGAGTAAAATTTTGCCGTTCCACCGGTTGGGAGTGTATGGTTTGGTCCTGCTATATAGTCTCCTATAGGCTCAGGTGTATAACTCCCTAGAAAAATAGCCCCGGCATGTTTTATCTTTGGCAGTAAATCCATATAATTTTCACAAACTATTTCAAGGTGCTCAGGAGCAATTTTATTCATCAAGTACATAGCCTCTTGCATATCTTTTGCTACGATGATAGCTCCCCTGTTTTCTATAGATGTTCTTGCGATTTTCTCTCTATCTAGTTTTTTTAGCCATACTTCAATCTCATCTCTTGTCTCTTTGGCCAATCTTTCATCAGTAGTTATCAAAATTGAACTTGCCATCTCATCATGTTCTGCCTGAGAGAGCAAATCTATAGCTAAAAGATTGGCTTTTGCACTACTGTCAGCTAAAACTCCTATCTCGCTAGGACCTGCTATCATATCTATATTTACTACACCATAGACTAGCTTTTTTGCTGTCGCTACAAAGATATTTCCCGGACCCGTAATCACATCAACTTTTGGAATAGTTTGTGTTCCATAAGCCATAGCACCTATCGCACTAGCACCTCCAACCTTATAAGCTTTTTTGATACCACATAGGTGCATAGCAGCTAAAAGCAGAGAGTTTAACTCATTATTTGGTGCGGGAGTACAAACTACAATCTCTTCAACACCTGCTACGATAGCCGGTATGGCATTCATCAAAAGCGAACTTGGATATGCTGCTTTGCCGCCTGGTATATAGAGTCCTGCTCTATCAACTGCTGTTATCTTTTGCCCTAAAATTGAGCCTGTTTCATCCTCTTGCATCCATGTTTTTGGCAATAATTTTTCATGATAATCTTTAATCCTGTTAAAAGCTAGATTTAGTGCATCTTTTAGTTCTTTATCCAAATCACCATACGCTTTTTCCATATCTTTTGTAGATATTTGCAAGCTCTCATCATCTTTTGGGCTCCATTTGTCAAACTTTTCTATATGTTTTTTCAGAGCACTATTACCCTCTTGTTTTATCTCATCAATCAACTCTGAGACGATCTTGGATACATTGTCTATATCCATCTTCCCTCTTTGAAGAAGTTTTTGAAACTCTTTTTGAAAATTTGTATCATCTGTTCTTATCTCTAACATTCACTTTTCCTTTACAAGTACCTAACTAGATTTTACCATATTTTCGCTCATACCTTGCTTTCATGGATTCATTTCCTTTAAGTCCACCTTGATGGATATATATCGGAGTGCCTTCTATGGTGTCAATATTTTCTAAAAATTTTATCCAACCGATAGGGTCATATAGAAGATCAAACTCCACACCCATGTCGGTTTTTAAATCTCTATAAATCTTCAAAGCTTCAGGATAGAGCTTTCCATAATGGTATTTTTTCTTAGAATCTAATATAATAGGATAGTGTTTTTTATCTTTTTCAAGTTCATTAAACTGTTTTTTTAGGTACTCATCATCTCCAACCGTGGCACAAGTAAAAACACGATATGGTAAGTGTTTTTGTAGATATAAAGCTGTAGTTCCTGTACCTGAGGGCAGAAAGATATATGGATTTTTTATATTTTTATGTTTGATATCCAAAATCAACTCTTTTGCTAAGTTTTTTATACCAAATTCTGCCTCTTTTTGTCTGCCTCCCTCTTGTATGATAAGAGTTTTACTATCTTTTAACCCATTCGCATCTTCTGCTCTATTTGGGCCTGTGAAGATTTTCATACCATTTTGGAGTGCGTATTTATAGTTTCCATTGGGATTTTGTTGTAAAAACTTGGGTATATGGTCACAAAAATATATAAATTCCCACCCTCTCATCTTTGCAAGAACAGATAGTGAATACATAGCATTTGATTGGTTGGAGCCATAACTGACGACTCTGTTTATATCTTTAAAATCTTGGGATAAAAAATATTCAAATTTTCTCGCTTTATTACCGGAAAAATCGATATGAAGCAAATCATCTCTTTTTATATAAAAAAGTCTATCTAAAAAAGAGTGAGTTTCAAATGGGGATTTAGCAAACATATAACAAAAGCCTCCAAAAAGAAGGCCTTATATTTTAATTTCTATCGAGACAATTTAGATCTAAAAATGCGATCTCTAGCCTCTTTATCACACTCTCTTCACCTGCCCTAAGCCACTTTCTAGGATCATAATACTTCTTATTTGGCTTATCATCTCCATCTGGATTTCCTATTTGAGACTGAAGATATGCACTATACTCTTGCGAATACTCTCTCACGCCATCCCAAAAAGCCCACTGGGTGTCTGTATCTATGTTCATCTTTATGACACCATAGCTTATAGCCTCTCGTATATCTTCTAGTTCACTACCGCTACCACCATGAAATACAAAATTCACAGGCTTCTCTTCTTTTAAATCAAATTTTTCTCTTATGTATTTTTGAGAATTATCTAAAATTTTTGGCGTTAACTGTACATTTCCAGGCTTATATACCCCGTGAACATTGCCAAACGAAGCAGCAATCGTAAATCTGTCACTCACCTCACTCAACTCTTCATAAGCATACGCCACATCTTCAGGCTGAGTATAGAGTGCAGAGTTATCGAGATGTGAATTATCCACACCATCTTCTTCACCACCGGTACAACCAAGCTCAATCTCAAGTGTCATACCTATCTTACTCATCCTTTTTAGATACTCTTTGCTTATAGAGATATTTTCTTCCAAACTCTCTTCAGAGAGATCTAACATGTGTGAACTAAACAGAGGATATCCATGCTCTTTAAAATAGGACTCTCCTGCATCTAAAAGACCATCTATCCATGGAAGTAGTTTTTTAGCTGCATGGTCAGTATGCAACACAACAGGAATACCATATGCCTTTGAGAGTGTATGTACATGTAGAGCCCCGCTAACAGCTCCCAATACGGCAGAGGTTTTAGAGTCTATACCTTTTCCACCATAAAAACTTGCGCCCCCGTTTGAAAACTGAATAATAACAGGGGAATTAACCTTTTTGGCTGCTTCCATAACTGCATTTATAGAGTCTGTGCCTATTACATTTACAGCAGGAAAGGCAAAAGCGTTTGCTTTTGCCACTTCAAACATTTTTTGTAAATCATCACCAAACACAACACCGGGCTTAACAAAATCAAAAATTTTTGCATTTTGCATAAAACGACCTTTTTATTTAATAGTTACTTTCGCACCTTTTTTAAGCTCTTTAGCTATACCAC
>JALUMZ010000296.1 GCA_027055635.1 Campylobacteraceae bacterium | reverse complement strand
TACATATCTGCTTTTCATCAATATATACTCTCTATAAGGTCACCACCGCACTCTAGGTTCTCAAACCAAGATAGAAATTGTCTGTAATTATCCCCTTTTAGTGTGGAACCGTGCTGAGGTGCCATAGTCTCAATGTCATATTTTCTAACCTCTTTAACCCATGCTTTACAAAATCTGTTTCCTGCCATATATCTTTTATGAAAGCCCTCTAGTGAATCTTTGATATCTTCAAACTTTACATCTTCTGCTCTAGCTCCATACTCAAAAGTGATACTAGCTCCTATATCACCGCTAAAAAGAGTCTTTGAGTAGCTATCATATAGTGAAAAATTGCCGGGACTATGCAAAAAATGTGCAGGGATAAACTGTAAATAGTGCTCTCCAAAATGAATTGTTGCTCCTTTGTCGTCAAGCGGAATAATTCTGTTGAAGTTCATTAAGCCATAATGGCTCATAAATCTAACCCACTGCTTTGAAACTATCTGTTTTGCACCGCAACTTACTGACCACTTGGCTATAGATCCGGCGACATCAGGGTCTTGATGTGAATAAAATATATATTGTAGGTTTTTTATGTCGATATATTTGCAAACTGCATCATATACTTCATCATATACGGCTTCACTTCCCGGATCGATTAAAATTGCTGAATTTTTATGGACGATTAGGTATTGATTTACTGCCAAGAAGCTCTCGTTTACCTCTTCATTATCAAAACTAAAAACTATACATTTGTGATCCTCATCACTATAGATTATCTTTTCATTTTGCATTTTGTAGCCCTTTAAACTCTCTTATTAGCGCCATTTGTCTTCTTGCGATATAGTCTATTAACTGTTTTTTTATATCTGTTGGAAGATCAAAAGTAGTTACTACTCTAAATTCCCGACTCTTCTCTTCTATCTTTAAAATTTTACTTTTTGTGCTTATATCTAGTTGTGATTTTTTGCTGCCAAGCTTTAATTTAAGCAACAGTTCATTGTCTGTTTTCATTCCTGCGGGCAGTGATGAAAATGAGAGGTTGCAACCCTCTATGCTTATATCTATTATCTTGATATTAAATGTTATCTTGGTAGTATTAAAAAATACCTCAACTATGCTTTCATCTTCAGGCATAACCCGTACATATTTTTGTTGTGAAGGTAGGTGTTGTATGAAATTATAATCATTCAGAGTTACCATTTGAGTATCAAAATTTATATTTACAAGCTTGCACTCTAGGGCTTGAGGGAGTAGTTCGGCTTCTAAAATTGTTTTCTTATCTATATGTATGGCTCTTTGTTGCAGATATGTTGTCTTTATGCTCATCTGTTGCGCTGTTATCTCTTCTATGGTGCCTGTGTTTGAGATAGATAAACCTTTGTATGAGTTGTATAGCCTTATTTTAGATTTATTTCTTTTTAGTACATGCAAGATATTTATCGTTTTAATCTTCTCTTGATCTATCTGTTCACTCTCTGGGAGATCTTGAGTGTATTCTTTGAGCAATCCTAGCTCGGTAATATCATCAAACGAGAGGATATAATAGTCATACTTACCTGGAATCTTGCTAGATTTTAGGGCAAAATGCCTATTTTTTCCATCTTTACCCCTTATCTTAACACTAAAAAGTCTATTTTCATTTTCTTTTACAGTATCTAGCCAACCTGTTTTATCTTTTTTATACAAGAATCCCTCTTCAGGTAGAAGAACTTTTGAAAAATCCTTAAAAAAATCCTTAAACTCTTGTCTGCTCTCCACAGAGAAAAATTCCAAACATTTTTTATTTGCAGTTAATACTTCATCTTTTTGTATCAAAATTAACATATTGTTTTGATACTCAAATGAATCTACTGTATATCGTTCAAAAAGTTTTATATCATTTTCGTTATTTATCTTCTCTATAATGTCTATCAGAGTATTTGTGAGTATTTCTATCGGTATGGGCTTGTTTAAATACTTTACTACACCTATTTCTATGGATTCAAGAAGATAAGATTTCTCACTAAATGCCGAAGCCACGATGATTTTCACATCTTGGTCTAAGTTTTTCATCTTTCTTGCCATATCTAATCCACTCATTTTTGGCATTTTTATATCGGTGATAACTATGTCCGGAGAATTTTCTTTAAATATTTCAAAGCCCTCTTGCCCATCACTTGCAACAAGAACATAAGAGAAAAATTTCTTTAAGATTTTGGATGCTTGATGTTGGAGTCCAGGGTTATCTTCGACATACAAAAGGGTGAAACCTTTTGCTAATTTTGCTAATTTTTTATAGTTGTTTTTTTCATCCATAATGACTCCAAAACAGTAAACTGATTTATTTTACCGAATATTGGTTATATAATTTCTTAAAATAGTTGTCTATTTTTTAAATTAAACAACTAGAAGAAAGCGCCTCATATGCCTCTTTTATTCTTTTGATGCCATCTTGTATCTGTGTGCACGAAGAGCTTGTGAAATTTAGTCTCGCATAAGATGATGATTTTATCTCACTAAAAAATGTTTCAGCCGGTACAAAAGCCACACCTTTTTTGATGGATAATTCAAAAAGCTTCATACTATCTATGCCCGTGAATTTTACCCAAAAAAACATACCCCCTTTTGGTATGTCAAACTCTACATCATCTCCAAACTCCTCTTTTAGAGCGTTAGCCATACAATCTCTTTTATTTCTATAGACCTCTATAAGGCTCTGTACATGTAGAGACAATTTTTTGTTTTTTATCAGATTTACTGCTACATATTGGAAAAATCTTGAGCTTTGTAAGTCCGAGTTTTCTTTCATGGTCTGCAGTATTTTGATTAGCTCTTTTGGTGCTTTTATCCAGCCAATTCTAAAATCAGGCGCAAGAGTTTTTGAAAATGTACCAAGACTGATAGTAAACTCAGGCAGAAGCTCATCAAAATTTTTACTCTCAAACCCGCTATATCTAAGTTTACTGTATGGAGTGTCTTCTATGATAACTACTCCATGCTTTCTTGCTAATTTTGCAACTTTTTCTTTCGTCTCTATATCCCAGCTCCAACCTGTTGGATTTTGAAAGGTGGGAATTGTGTAGAATAGTTTTGGTTTTTTTGTCTCAAATATCTTCTCTAATTTATCTGTATCAACACCTCTGTTTGTAAGTTCTACGCCGGTAATTTGAACCTCAAACATATCAAAAAGATTTAGAGCGGCCAGATATGTTGGAGATTCTACGACAACTTCATCACCTTTATCTAAAAAAGTTTTGCAAATCAAATCTAGCCCCTGTTGAGAGCCTGAGGTGATGAGTATCTCCTCTTTTTCTGTATCTATGTACTCTTTTGAAATCTCCTCTCTTAGCTCCTGTACTCCTTGTGCACTAGAGTATTGAAATATCTCTTTGCCAAGTTTTAGTGTCTCATTTATCTCTTGCTCTATCTCTTTGGCGGGAAAGAGTTTGCTATCTGGTAGTCCTCCTGCAAATGAGATGATAGAGCGCTTTTGAGTTAAATCCAATATCTCTCTGACGAAGGATCTCCTTTGATTTTTTGTCCTTCTTGCGAATGAGTAGTACATTTTATATCCTTTTTTATTTAGAATTTTATAGGTTTTATAGGTTTTTCTCTACAAATTTTATGATTAGTTCTTTGTTGAAATGTGCTATAATGAAGTATGAAAAAGAGTACAAGAGGTGACCATGCCCAAAGGGTAAATGAGATTTTATACCAAATTCATCTTAATATCGCTAGGAATTATAGTGTCAAAGAGCTATCCTCTATGGTCTCCATGTCTCCTTTTCACTTCAATAGAATCTTTAAGAGTATCGTTGGGGAGAGTTTGCATACCTACATAAGAAGAGTGAGACTAGAGCATAGTGCAAATGCCCTGCTTTTTAATCCAAATTCGACTATAAGTGAGATTTTAGCTGAATCAGGATTCTCTTCAAACTCATCTTTTACACACGCTTTTAAAGACTGTTTTGGTGTGACACCGACAAAATGGAGAGAGATAGATGTACCCAAAAATATAAACCAAGAGATTAGAGATCTAACTCCTCTACATGTAGAGATATGTATGTTCCAGAAGAGAAGAGTTATTTATGTGAGACACAGAGGCTATGATAGGAGTATAAAAGATGCGTGGATGAAGCTTATGTGGTTTTGTGATTGTGCTGGATTGAAATTTGATATGATGCAGATGATAGGTCTGCACCACAGTAATCCAAATATAGTAAAAAAAGAGGAGTGCCATTATGTGGCATGTTTGGAGACCAAAGAGGAGATATATCCAAATGCACAAGTTGGGGTGATGGAGATACCAAAGATATTTTGTGCAAGATTTTCACTCAAAGGAGAGTATGGGGATTTGATGAGGTATATGGACTATATCTACTATGTATGGCTTCCAAACTCTCTATATGAAAAGGTGCATTTGCCTTCACTCGCCCACTACCATAAAAATCACTTTCTAAGGAAAGATAGCAAGTTTGAGTTGGATTTTTATGTTCCTATTAGGTATAAATAGGAGCGCTGCACTAAAGACCAGATAAAATTGGTATAATAAGATACTAAATTAATAGGAAAAATAAGTGGATTATCAAAAGATACTAGAAGAGATAGCTGATGAGATTAAACCCCTGTTTTCTCAAGGAAAAGTTGCAGACTATATTCCTGCTCTAAGGGATGTTGAACCAAGCGATTTTGCCATGTCTGTAGAGTTTATAGATGGCAGTGTTTATAATGTAGGGTGTAGTAAGAAAAAATTTTCTATCCAAAGTATTTCAAAGGTTTTTACTTACAGTATGTCACTTTGTATATATGAAAAATCACTCTATAAAAGAGTTTGGCATGAGCCATCAGGAGATCCCTTTAACTCCTTAGTGCAATTAGAGTATGAAAATGGAATACCTAGGAACCCTTTTATCAACGCAGGTGCGATAGTCACAGCAGATACGCTGGTTTCAAAATATAAAAATTCCAAAAAAGCATTCCAAGAGATAAAAAGATTTATAGATGAGATATCGAGCGCTGACATAACTATCAATGAAGAGGTTTACCATAGCGAATTAAAATATGGATTTAGAAATATGGCGTTAGTAAATCTGATGAAAAGCTTTAAAAATATAGAAAATGATATAGATGAGGTTATGAAGACCTATTTTAAGCAGTGCTCTTTTGAGATGAGTACAAATGAACTAGCAAAAGCTATGCTGTATCTAGCAAACCATGGAACTCATCCGCTTACAAATAAAAAATACCTAAATCAATCACAAGCCAAGCGAGTTAACTCTCTGCTTCTTACTTGTGGTCACTATGATGCCTCTGGAGATTTTGCCTTTAGAGTCGGACTTCCGGGAAAAAGTGGCGTAGGTGGAGGAATAGTAGCTATAGTTCCTAAAATGATGGCATTGTGTGTTTACTCTCCCAAGCTCAACAAGCAAGGAAATTCACTTATAGGCACAAAGGCACTAGAACTTTTTACAACAAAGACAGGATTGTCAATTTTTTGATTATATGAAATTGCCCTTAATATATTTTGAGACATCACCCATACAACAATTTCCACTAGGATTTTTTATCTCACAAGAGCATCCAACTGTTGCCATCTTGTGTTTTATGTCATCAATAGCTCCACTTTTGCCGTTTTTTAATATCTCGTCTTTGATTTTCTCTTTTGTCCATCCAAAGCAATAGCAAAGGTTTGCAGGAGTTGTACCATCTTTTAAACCGACTTTTACACTTAGATCTTCTTGAGTCAAGATCACATCTCCTCTAAAATATATAACTCTACATGTAGAGCTCTTGCAGTAGTAAAATCCATCATATAAAGCTATATTTGATTTTGCTTTGTTGGTTAATAGATGCTGCACGGTTTTTTCTAGTATCCCCTTGGCTTTTTTACCACACTCTGGACACTCAACTTTTCCTTTTGGCTGAGGTGTACAGCAGTCATGTTGATTATCTTCTGCTCCCTCTTTGTTTTTAACTATCAAACAGCAAGGTTCTGTATTTTTTGAAGTAAATTGTATGATTTTTCCTTTTTGATTATTACTCCACCAGACAATATCCTGAATATTCAGGATATTGTCTGGTGGAGTAATTTAATTCTAGCATATATTTTTAAATGGACTTCTAGTTAGATACTTACTGAGAATATAAGGGGTTATGTAAGAAATCTAATGATAATTTAAGTATTATCTGATTATGATTATCAATAAAAGGATATATGATGGAAGAGTTTATCATAGTTTTTAGAGAATCGCTAGAAGCGGTACTTGTGGTCAGCATAGTTATAGGTTATCT